>DATNQC010000259.1:0-5351 GCA_036702885.1 Oculatellaceae cyanobacterium
ATCCGTAGATGTCCGGTGCGAACGGGCATGACTTAAGAAATAGATCGCTTCCAGCAAGTTGGTCTTCCCTTGCCCATTATCGCCCAGGAAAATATTTTTCGCCGGGGAAAAGGAAATGCTCAGCGATTCATAGTTGCGAAAATGAGTTAAATCCAGCGATTGGACGCGCATTAGCCGAACAATTCCTTGTAAAGCCCAATAGAGCCGGCGTGAGCCAAACTATTTCACCTGAACCGGCATCACCAGGCAAAGATACTCGTTCTCTTCCTTGCCTTTAAACAGAGTCGGGGACAAGGGACCGTTGGTTTCCATCCGCACATCGTCGGATTCAATCACTTTCAAGGCATCCAGCACGTACTTGTAGTTGAAGGCAATGTTCAGCGGCTCGCCATCGTAGAGGATCTCAATTGTGTCCTTGGAGTCGCCCACATCCGGGGTTTGCGCCACCATACTAAGATTTCCCTTCTCCAGCGTGAGCTTCACGATATTCGTGCGCTCGTTAGCCATAACCGCCGTTCTTTCCAAAGAGGCAATAAATTCTTTTTTGTTAGCGTAAGCCACAATCTTGTTATCGGTAGGAATCAACTGGTTATACTTGGGATATTGCCCATCCAGCAAGCGAGAAAGCACATAAAACTTGCCGGTGCGGAAAGAAATCTGCCCTTCCTGAATCGCAATGCGGACGATTGAATCACCGCTGGTCATTTTCAGGAATTCTTGCAGGGTTTTAGCGGGAATAATTGCCGAAACATCCAAACCAATGCTGCTTCCCACGGGCTCCACACGACGCGCTAAGCGGGAACCATCGGTTGCAGCCATTTCCAGGCCTTGCTGGTTCAATTGGAAGTAAACGCCACCTAGCACGTTATTGGCATCATAGCTGGCCGCAGCAAAGGCCGTTTGGTTAATGGCCCGCACCAAGGCTTTGCTATCCACTTCCAGATACTGTTCCGAGTCGATTTGCTTGATTTGTGGAAACTCGTCAGCTGGAAGCGTTTTCATATCAAAAACGCTGGTTCCGCACTGAATCCGGGCCATTTGCGTAACTTCATCAATCTCAAAGATGATTTCCTGGCCATTGGGGAGCTTGCTAATGATTTCAGCCAGCTTTTTGGCAGACAACGTGGTTCGGCCACTGGCTAAAATCGTGGCGGGAACGGTGGTTTCAATGGCAAAATCCAAATCGGTGGCAGATAACTTGAGTGTTTCCGGGTTCAGGCTTTCAATCAGGATATTGGACAAGATCGGTTGAATAACCCGGGTGGCTGTAGCCCGCTGAACCAATGTGACAGCCTGATGAATTTCTTCACGTTGAATGGCAAATTTCATGGGTCCGGGTTCTCCTTAGTTTTGAATAGCCTGAGGCAACTATCTATAGAGTACACAAATGAACTGAGGATCAGCAAGTAAAGTGACTCCATGAACGACACTTTATTTACGCGGGCTTAACCTAGATCCTGATCGTTTTTATAAATGGATCATCGATCATACTTAGTGTGACGAAAAACTGTAGAAAACTCCCGGGAACACTCATAAATACTGAAGATCTGCCTGTTCAAAATTTGTGTAAAAACTGTCAGGGTTTTGATCGGTTTCAGACAGGATCTGGTTTTGAACAGTCATTGATCACTGTTTGATCACTTAGGAAAGCGATTTTATGAACTGGTTTTCTACAGAGCCGCTCAGGATCGATCTTTACAGATCGCCCGGATCTTTTTACAAGATGAACAGGAAGAAACAAGCCGAAACGATCTGTAAAGGATCGTCTCAAGCGGTTTTTGGACTGATAGCACAAGATATCAGCAAGAAAAATCTTGCTGAAAGCAGGTTTGGGAACGTCTTTAAACGTTCTGGAGCGCAGAAGTCCGTGTGTAGGCAGGCTCTTCCCGGATCACATTCCGCAAGCGCAGGCAAGTTTTCAGCATGGGTTCCACCCATTCCAGCGGTAGCATATTGCTGGCGTCGCTAAGCCCTTTTTCTGGTTCCGGGTGGGTTTCAAAGAACAAACCGTCACATCCGGCAGCAACAGCCGCTTTTGCTAGGATGGGAGCATATTCCCGGTTGCCGCCCGTGGTTTCTCCAGCTCCACCCGGAAGCTGTACGCTGTGGGTTGCATCAAAAATCAGGGGTAAACCCAGGCTATGCGTAATTGGAATGGAGCGCATATCCACAACCAGGTTGTTATAGCCAAAGGTGCTGCCTCTTTCCGTTATATAGACCTGGTGATTGCCCATATCTTTTACCTTTTGAGCCGCATGCCGCATATCCAGCGGAGCCATGAACTGGCCCTTCTTGATGTTGACCGGGATCGAGGTTTTCCCGGCTTCCAACAGCAGGTCTGTTTGACGGCACAGAAAGGCCGGGATTTGGATCATATCGACCACTTCGGCCACAGGGGCCACTTCCGCGGGGGTATGAACATCCGTGAGAATCGGAACCCCAACGGTTTCCTTGATTTCTTTTAAGATCTCAAGTCCTTCTTTGAGTCCAGGCCCACGATATGAGTTGATGGAGCTGCGGTTTGCCTTGTCGTAGGAGCTTTTAAAATAAAATTTGACTTGTGGAAACTGTTGCATCAGCGCTTTCAGCTGCTTGGCAACTTCCATATTCAAGGCGCCCCGGTTTTTTTCCAGAACGCAGGGCCCGGCAATTACGATAAATTCTTGGGAAGCCATGCTGAACTCCAGTTTGTTTCCTGTCTTGTCCCTATCAAAGCACTTCCAGAAAGTAGCTTCAAGAAAAAGAACGCTGAAATTCGGGCATTTTTCAGTAAAACCGAATATTTATAGGTTGAATGGAAGAGGTTTGCTGAAGATGATGAATGGATGAACATGACATTACAAAGCAATGTCCGGCAGGATGCCCTGATTTTAAGCAGTTTGTTGCAGATCCGGGGTGTTGGGAATCATTCGGTTTTTAACTGGCTGCAGCAGGCAGGAAGTCCGGAAGCACTCTGGAATGCGCCAGCTTCCTTTTGGGATCAGGTATCACCAGCAAAAAGAGCGTTGATTCAAAAAAAGATAGATGAGGGATTTAATGAGTCGTGGATAGAAACTTATGAGCGTCTGGGGATTCAGGTGATTCCCTATACGCACCCGCGCTACCCCAAGCTATTGAAAGAAACGCACGATCCGCCGCTGGTGTTGTATATCAGGGGGAATCTTGCGGCTCTGGAAGGAAAGAACCTGGCAGTCGTAGGTACCCGGATGGCCAGTGAATACGGACGGAATGTCACGGAAAAATTGATATCCGAACTCGCTCCTGCCGGTATTTCAATTATCAGCGGCTTGGCGGCGGGTATTGATACCTGCGCCCATTGGTCGGCATTGAATCATCAGCTTCCCACGGCGGCTGTGTTTGGGAGTAGCTTGGATGTGGTGTTTCCATCCAACAACCGTCGCCTTAGTGAAAAAATTCTCGCTGAAGGGGGTGTTTTGATCAGTGAGTATCCGCTGGGAACGCTATGCAGCAAGTTCACCTTTCCGCAGCGAAATCGGATTGTAGCGGGTTTGTCTCATGGGGTTCTGGTGGTGGAAGGGAGTCATCGGAGCGGATCGCTGATTACAGCCCGCTTGGCATTGGAAGAAGGGCGGACTGTTTTTGCGGTGCCTGGGAACATATACGCTGCCGGCTCGCAGGGACCTATCCGCTTGATTAAAAATGGCGCCGTGCCAGTGACATCCGGGGAAGATATCCTGAAGGATATGAATTGGCTACCGGCGGATGAGGTTGTTTCATTTGAAACGACTCGTCAACAGAGCTTGCTTTTGGACACGCTTTCGGAGGAAGATCGGCAGATATTGGAACTGATTCCCTACGATCCGACTCCCATTGAAACCATTCAGGCAAAAAGCGGGCTGACGTCGGCCAGACTTGGAGAATGCTTGACCATGATGGAGTTGGACGGTCTCGTTATACTGTTACCGGGGGCCAACGTATGTCGCAAATAGAGTTGGAACTTGAGATGTCTGCCATGAACCTTCCAGAAAAAGCCGCTGTAAAATCGCCTAAAACCCTGGTGCTGATTGACGGGCATTCCCTGGCCTACCGGATGCATTTTGCTTTGGAGCGCACCAATATGCGCACGGCGGATGGCACCCCGACCTGGGCGGTTTATGGTTTTTTTAATGCCTTGTTTTCCCTGCTGAAAAAGGTAAAGCCGGATGCGATTGCGGTTTCCTTTGATGTGGGACGAATTACCTTCCGAAATGAGCTGTATCCGGAATACAAGGCGCATCGGGAATCCATGCCGGATGAAATGCGGGCTCAGATGGGTTTAATTCATGAAGGGATTGAACGGCTGGGTATCCCGATTTATCAAAAGGAAGGTTTTGAGGCAGACGATATCATAGGAACGCTGGCTTGCCGGGCGGCGAAGGAAGGATTTTGGGTGCAGATCCTGACTGGCGATCAGGATGCGTTTCAACTGGTGGAGGATTTAGATCCTAACAATCCGGAAAAAATTCATGCCGGTAAGATTGAGGTTCTGATACCGCCGCGGTTACCCCGAGAGGAGATGAAAACCTACGATCGTAATGCGGTTTTTGCCAAATGGGGTATTTATCCGGAGCAGGTCATCGATTTTAAAGGCTTAAAAGGGGATACCTCCGATAATATTCCGGGTGTTCCGGGAATTGGCGATAAAACGGCTGTAAAGCTGCTTACGGAATACAAAAATCTGGATGAACTGTACGCGCATTTGGATGAGTTGCCCAAAAACAAAATGCGTGAAAGGCTGGAAACCTATAAGGATCAGGCTTTTCTCAGCCGTCAATTGGCAACGATTGATAGGGATGTTCCGCTGGAGGTGAGTTGGGAAGACTGTCATCTGGCAGTTCCGGACTTTGCTGCGTTGAATGCCTATTTTGCCCGTCTGGAGTTTCGCTCTTTTATGAAGCAGGCTGAAACCATTCTGGCCCCTTTCCAGATACAGGAAGGTCCAATTCAGTTGTCATCTGCGGAAGTGGAAAGCATTCAGAAGTTGGAAGAACCGTCGTTACCGGTGGAAAGTTGCCCTGGCCTGGAAGGGGATGGAAAACTTCGGGTGCCGCATACCATTGTGACCACCCAAAGCCAGTTGGAGGAATTGGTGGCGCTGATTCACCAGACTGGTGTGTATGCTATTGATATTGAAACCAATGGCCTGGATGTCATTACGGCGGAGCTTGCGGGAATTGCCATTTCCGTGGTGGAAGGCTTTGAAGAATATGACCGCCCCGCAAAAAATACGTTGGGCTTGAAGGACTATCCCAAAACGTTTAAAGCGATTCGTTTGAAACCGGGTCTTCCGCCAAAACCCATTCAAAACTTCTATATCCCGATTCGGCACCCGGATTTAACCAGCGAGTTGA
>DATNQC010000288.1:0-7471 GCA_036702885.1 Oculatellaceae cyanobacterium
TAGAGGCCATGGCGGTTGGCACGCCGGCAGGCGTAGAATTTGGCTTCGGATTCTCGGCAGGAACCGTAGACGTCAAGGGTCGGACTCCATCCATTTGCTGTCTGGTCAATGCAATAGGGGCAAATGTCTTCTACCGGCGGGTATCGTCATTTCTGTATAATTCTTGAATTCCGAAATTCATTTCCTGGAAATTCCCCTGTGAATTTGACGCTGAACCAGATGTATCGACAGCTCCGTGAACGGTTGGAGCCGGTGACGCATTCCGCCGAGCAAGCGACAACCGAGGCGGATTGGTTGATTCAGCATGTGTTGGGGATTTCACCGGGTGAGCGATATGTGGAAGGAGAACAACCGCTTCCCGAGGAGAAAGTCGAGCAGTTGCTGAATCTGCTCAGCCTCCGGACGGAAAAACGCATTCCGATCCAGTATCTGTTGCATGAAGCCTGGTTTTTCGGCCTGTCTTTTTATGTAAATCCGCATGTGCTGATTCCCAGACCGGAAACTGAATTGCTGGTGGAGCAGGTTTTGACGCGCGCAAAGCCAGGGTTTCGGATTCTGGATGTGGGGACTGGTCCCGGTGTGATTGCCATCAGTCTGGCGAGCCGCCTGAAGCAGGATTGTGACATCGTGGCAACGGATCTGTCTCCGCAGGCGCTGGTCGTGGCGCGCTTGAACCAGAAACGTCACAGCGCTTGGGTGGATTTTCGAGACCCTGGTGACTTGTTTGCGCCCTTGCGGGCGGACGAGCGCTTTGAGTTGATTGTGTCCAATCCGCCTTATATTGATCCAGCCTTAAAGCCGACTCTGGTACCGGAGGTCTTATGGTATGAACCGGCCATGGCACTGTTTCCACCGGGAGAAGACGCCTATTATTTTTACCGAAGGTTGGCAAGCGAAGGAAAACGCCATCTCCAGCCTGGCGGCGCGTTATTGATGGAAGTTGGTGCGGGCATGGGAGACACGGTTCGAGAGATTCTGGTGCATGAAGGATACCGGAACGTTGAAATTATCCTGGACTACGCGGGGTTAGACCGCATTGTTCAAGGAATTTTGTCCGCCTGATCTTTCGAAATCTGCCTCAAACGGTATCAAGCCCATTGGGCGGCGAGATTCACCGCTCCAAGGCCATCACAAAATTCTTAAAAGATTCTAAAGGGTCGCGTTATTGGCGTTTTTTTGGGATACATTGTTGGGTAAGCTGTGTCGTCTTATATCTAAAAGAGGTTTTATTTATGGCTAAGGTCGTTGGTATCGATTTAGGGACCACCAACTCTGTCGTCGCAGTGATGGAGGGTGGTAAACCGACTGTTATCGCCAATGCTGAAGGTAACCGCACGACGCCATCCATTGTTGGTTTTTCCAAAACCGGTGAACGCCTGGTCGGTTTGCTTGCCAAGCGCCAGGCCGTTTTGAACCCGGATCGTACGATTGCATCCAACAAGCGCTGGATCGGCACGGATCACAAATGGTCCATTGATGGCAAAGATTGGACCCCGCAGGAAATCTCCGCGCAAATCCTCCGCAAATTGGCGGATGACGCTTCCAAATATCTGGGTGAAAAAGTGACCCAAGCCGTTATTACGGTTCCTGCATACTTTAACGACAGTCAACGTCAGGCCACCAAGGATGCTGGCCGAATCGCTGGTCTGGAAGTGCTTCGGATCATTAACGAGCCGACCGCTGCAGCCCTGGCATATGGTCTGGACAAGAAAAGCGACGAAAAGATTCTGGTCTTCGACTTGGGTGGCGGAACCTTCGACGTTTCCATCCTGGAAGTCGGCGACGGTGTGTTTGAAGTGAAAGCTACCAGCGGTGACACGCGCTTGGGTGGTGATGACTTCGACGAAAAGATTATGGACTGGCTGGTTGAAGAGTTCAAAAAGCAGGAAGGCATTGACCTCCGCAGTGACAAGCAGGCCATGCAGCGCTTGAAAGAAGCTGCAGAGAAAGCCAAGTGCGAACTCTCCTCCCTGATGGAATCCCACATCAGCCTGCCGTTCATCACGGCGGATGCAAACGGTCCGAAACACCTGGAGTTGACGCTGACGCGCGCAAACTTCAACGCACTCACCAAAGACTTGGTGGATCGTTGCCGCATTCCGGTTGAGCAAGCGCTGCGTGACGCCAAAATGACGCCGAACGATATTGATGAAGTCGTTCTGGTGGGTGGTTCCACCCGGATTCCGGCGGTTCAGGAGCTGGTGAAATCCCTCACGGGTGGTAAAGAGCCTCACCAAGGCGTAAACCCGGATGAAGTCGTGGCTGTTGGCGCTGCTATTCAGGCTGGCGTTCTGGCTGGCGAAGTCAAAGACATCGTGCTGCTCGATGTGACGCCGCTGTCCTTGGGTATTGAAACTCTGGGTGGCGTGATGACCAAACTGGTCGAGCGGAACACCACGATTCCGGTGCGTCGGAGCGAAATCTTCTCCACCGCGGAAGATAACCAAAGCAGCGTTGATGTCCACGTGCTGCAAGGCGAACGCCCGATGGCGCGCGACAACAAGTCGCTGGGTAACTTCCGCTTGGAAGGAATTATGCCCGCGCCGCGCGGTGTACCGAAGATCGAGGTGACGTTCGATATCGATGCAAACGGTATCTTGAACGTCAGCGCAAAAGATCAGGCTACCGGCAAAGAGCAGAAAATCACCATCTCCAATACCTCCAATCTCAGCGAGGCCGAAATCGAGCGGATGGTGAAAGAAGCTGAAGCACACCGCAGCGAGGACGAAAAGCTGAAGCAGCAGGTTGAACAGAAAAACCAGGCTGACAACCTGTGCCACAGTGCCGAAAAAATGCTGAAGGATCTGGGCGATAAGATTTCCGAATCCGAAAAAGCGCCCATTAAACAGCAAATTGACGATCTGCGTGCGGCCATTCAAGCCAATGACGCCGATAAGATCAAAACGCTGTCTGAATCCTTGCAGCAAGCGCTCTACGCGATTTCCACCAAAGCCTATGAGCAGGCCGCGTCCACCAGCGCTGGTAGCGAATCCGCAAACGGCGCATCCGGTGGCAGCGATGAGGAAATCATTGATGCCGAATTCCGTCCGAGCGATGAAGGCGTCGGCGCCAACAAGTAATCGGCGTTAACTTTCAACAAAAGACCTGCGTCAGCAGGTCTTTTGTCTTATTGTCTTGTTTGTGCATCTGCGCAAAAACGTATCTATTCCCAGCGAAGGATATTCCATGCCCGGTCCCACAGCGATTCAGGATCCACTTCCAATTCCCGCACGCACACGACGCACCGAAACACCCAAAAAGTCTCAGACTCAGACGCCCAAAGCACCTCGCCCCGTGTTGCGTCATTATGAATCCTTTTTGTTACCTGCATTGATCCTCTTTATGCTGGGCATGGCGCTTGCCTATGCCGTGCCGGGGCTTCCCTTCGCCAGACCAGCAATTGGCCTGGCCTGTTTGGGGCTGCTATTGGGGCTTGTGATTTACGCTACGCCACAGGTTGCGCGGGATCGTTGGAAGATTCGTCTGTCTTTATGGACGGCCTGCCTGATTATAGGGGCGTTGTATTATCAACAGTTCCATTTTCAGCCGGGCGAGGATGATATACGGGTGTTTGCGCCTTTGGATCATGCAGAAGTGGATGGTACGGTGGAGGCAATTTCCGGGACCAATCGGGTAATTGTGAAAGTTCGCACCGTCAACGGACAGCCAGCAGACGGCAAACTCTCTGCCTATCTGCCAGGGGATGAGACGCTTTCTCCCGATACCGGGCTTGAGGCGGGAACACGGGTTCTCTTGACCGGCAGTTTGCGCGCGCCCTTCCACAGCGCGATTCCGGGAACGTTTGATCAGGAAAAATATTTAAAGACCCAGCAAATTACGGCTCTGTTAAAGCGTACGGAACGCCTGGTGGCGTTTGAAACCTCCAATGAGCCGGGCTATGTTCTGCAGAGAATCACGGATCGTTTCAAGGACCGGATTGCACAGACATTTTCCAGCGCACTGCCCTCTCCTCAGGCGGAAATACTGGGTGGCATCGTATTGGGTGACCGGGCCATTCCGTTAGATCGGGATACGCGTCAGGCGTTTATTCAAACGGGGCTGGTGCATCTGCTCGCGGCTTCCGGTATGAACGTGGGGATTATTGCGGCAGCCACGCTTAGGATACTGAGCCGTCTTCGTTGGAATTACCGGGCGAAATTGCTTGCGGCCATGGCGACGGTGGCCTTTTACAGTTTGCTGACGGGGCTGCCTCCCTCAATCCAGCGGGCAAGCACCATGCTGGAAATCGCCTTGTTTCTGAAGCTGCTGAATCGCTCCCTGTCACCGGCTTTATTGCTTTGTTTGGCAGGCAGTTTGCTGCTGCTTGCGTACCCGGATCACATTGGTAGTATCGGCTTCCAGTTTTCCATGCTGACAACCTTTGGCCTGATTACGATGGTGCCGCCCTGGCAGGAGAAGCTGGGGTATTACATCACGCGAGGGCTGGCTGGGGTGATTCTGGTGCCATTGGTGGCGCAGATGTGGGTGTGGCCCTTGTCTGTGTTTTATTTCAATCAGTTTCCCATTCACGCGTTGCCACTCAACTTGTTGGCGCTGTTGTTGGTCCCTCCACTGACGCTGATTGGCTTTAGTGCGGCGACGATCAGTTTGTTCATACCGGTTGTGGGCGGCTGGCTGAGTTGGCTTGCGGTTCCTTTCTTAAATGGGCTGCTGGCTCTGGTTCAATGGGGAGATAGCATGACCTGGGCCAAGTGGACGCTGCCTTCTCCGTCTCCCTTGCTTCTATTTTTGCTCTATGCACAGCTTGTTGTGATTTTGCTGTTGACGGTCCGCGCCCGTAAAATGCCGCTTTTTCGAAAAGCTCTACTGGGCTTAGTCCCCCTACTTCTGATGCTGGGCGTGCTGTGTTACCAGAAGGCATCTGCCCGCGAGGAAACACAGATTGCCCTTTTGCCGCTTTCCTTCCGGCATGAGGGATACCTGATCAAACCAGCCTTGCAAAACCGATACCTGGCAATTTTGCCGGCTAGACTGTCTTATTATGAAAGCCGGGCCGTGGCGGACTTCCTGAAACGCCGTAACATTACCCGTTTAGAAGCGCTACTGTTGCTACCGGATTCGGAACACAGCGAACCTGTCGCAACCTTGCGGCAGCTTTCCAAATGGCTTTGGTTTGGCGCTTTGGTGATGCCAGCGGAGATGGCTCAAACTCTGCCTGTGCTACCCAAAAACACCAAGCTTTTTCCGGCAGATGGCGCGACTTTGTCTCTGGGGCGCGTTCAGATTGAAGCGCGGTTTCCACAAATGCGGGTGATGTCGGATCAGCGGTGCTTGCTCGCGATTTCGGCGCGTTATCAAGCCGATTCTCCTTGCGCGATCCAAGCCGTGCAAGAGTCGGATGGCTCCCAGCGACTTTTTTCGGAGCATACGCTCAATAGCGCACAATACCATGAGCTACGCCTCAAAAAATCGCAAGCGCGTCTTTATACGGCAGAATAAACTTTGTCTCCGCTAGTGAGGCTGCTTTAGTGCTTCCTGGAAGGCTTTTTCGTCCTCCACTTCGTTCTCGTCCTTGCCGATAAGACCCATTTTGTGTTGAAGCGCTTGGAATTTGAGAAAATTCACCAGGGAATCAATCTGGTCATCGTTGAGCGGGCCGCCTTTGCGTTGGGAGAAAGGCGGCATCTGGGGTGAGCGCGACGAGCCTTGTGCGATTACCTTGCGGATTTCCTGCAGAGCGGTATCGTTCTCGTAATTAAGTTCTAACAAAGACGGTCCGGCGCTTTGATGTCCTTGCGCGTTCGTCCCATGGCACATGGCGCAGTCCGCCAGAAAAAGTGCCTTGCCCGTTTTGCCAATGCCTGGTTTCACATGGCAGGTGGCGCAATCTCCCTTGAATAGGACCAATGGGTCCCTTGCGCTCAGGTTGATGGGGGCATGCCCTTCCATCTTTTTGGGTAAAACGTTGCCAATCAGGAAAAGCTCCAGTTTAGGACGCTCCGGATCATTGCTGGTGACAGTGATTTGCTTGCGAACTTTGCCCAATTTAATGCTGGTATCCAGCGATACCTGCATTTTTGCATAATCTCCCGGCGCAATAACCCGTTTGCTGATGTCCGCTAGCGTGCAACCGCAGGAGGTTTCGATATCCGTAATGCGAAGGTGTTTGCCGCCTTTGTTGTATAGCAGAAATGTCGCCGGTACTTTACTGTCTGTTTCGACCGAGCCGATATCAACGACGCGCGATTCGGCATAAATCCGCGGTGGCTCATAAATCGAAACGACGACCGGTTTTAATCCCGGTGTGGTCAGGACATACCAGCCCGCGAGCAATGCAATAGCCGCAAATATTGCGGTAATAACCAGCCGTAAGGAGACCATTGGAAGCCTCAGCCTTTCTTCTTTCAAGACTATTGTATACCGGAATTCGCCATATCCGGATGTTATAAACCGGCCTTCTAAAATGCACGATGCGCCTTTTGACTCTCTGGAATTCCCGGTTGAAGCTGGCACGGGATTCTTTTACCCTGATGGGTGACGAAGCTTCGGCAAAGGCAGATAATGCCCATGTGCTGGATGCGTTTTCGTGAAGGAGACAGGGTGTCAGGTCGATGCGCTATCGGGTTTTGGGTCAAACGGGTTTAAAAGTGTCGGAAGTCGGCTTTGGGGGCTGGGCGATTGGCGGAAATACCTTTGGTCAAAGCTTAGGTGCGACAGATGACGCGGTTTCCCTGGCGGCTCTGCAGCAGGCTTACGAGCATGGCTGTAATTTGTTTGTCACGTCGGATGCTTTCGGGCGCGGGCATAGTGAAACGCTGCTTGGACAAGCTTTAAGAAACTGGCGTCGGGAGGATGTCATCCTGGTGACTCAGGGAGGGATGGACTTTAGAGAAGAAGTTTTGGCCAAAGCCCCTCAGGGAAAGCCGAATTTTTCCGGGGAACACCTGAAGCGTTCGGTGGATGCCAGTCTCCAACGGTTGGGTGTGGATGAGATTGATGTGTATCTGTTGCATACGCCACCCTTGGACGTTGTACAGCATGGACAGGTGTTTGAAACCCTGGACGCCCTGAAAACTGCTGGAAAAATTCGATTTGCGGGCATTTCCATCCAGGATCCGCAGGAAGGCATTCAGGCGATCCGCCTGGGGCGGGTGGATGTGGTGATGGCCCCGTATAACCTGTTTGATACGCGGGCGGAAAAGCAATTATTTGCGGTCTGTCAGGAATCTGGAACAGGGCTGCTTATCCGGGAACCACTGGCGCGCGGCTTTTTGTCTGGCGCGATGACCGAGATGGTCGCCTTTGAAAAGGGAGATGTTCGTGCGGTGTGGCCAAAACCCCTGATCGCAAAACGCGTTCAAGCGGCGGAAAAGTTTCGGGCGCTGCAACCGGAGCAGTATTCCTCACTGGCGCAGATGGCCCTGGCGTATTGCCTGCGAGTGGATGTTGTGTCATCGGTTGTTCCGGATTGCTGCACACCCCAGGAAGTTGTAGAGAATCTGTCCGTTGG
>DATNQC010000308.1:0-5110 GCA_036702885.1 Oculatellaceae cyanobacterium
GGTGAGGATGAGTCGATAACCCTTCACGGCTGCCACAAAGGACAATGCAATCCCTGTGTTGCCGCTGGTGGGCTCCACCAGCACGGTGGTTTCGGGAGAAATCTCACCACGCTTTTCGGCGGCTTCAATCATGCTTTTGCCAATGCGATCCTTGACGCTGCTGCAAGGCTCCATGCTTTCTAATTTGGCAACGACGCGCGCACGGCACCCTTCAGTTACCCGATTCAGTTGAACCAGCGGTGTCTTGCCGATTAATTCTGTCACGTCCTTCGCGATTTTCATGCGAAAAATCTCCCTCTCCGGTTGCTCATCCATAAAACCCTATTGTGCCATAGCCTCGCCTGTTTTTCACGGTCAGGGTTAGCGTACATCCAGCGTGTTTTGGTGCATGCTTAGTTCAGGTTAATGAAGTTTTCCAGGATTTTTAGGCCCCAGGGGCCGCTTTTTTCCGGGTGGAACTGGCAACCGTACAGACGTCCTTTCCGGATGATGGCCGAGATTTGCCGCCCGCCATACCAGGCATCCGCCAGACGATGATTGTCATGCGTTGGAAATGCCGTAAACGAATGGACAAAGTAAACCTTGGTGTTTTCAGGAATATTGCACAGGAGTGGATCGTCCCAGTCTTGAGCCTGGCTGGGCGCTTTTTGCAATGCCGTCCAGCCAATATGGGGAATTTTGTGCTTCTGGCCGGTGATATCAGTCGATGGAATGGCGCAGACTCGTCCAGGAATCAGCCCAAGACCGTTGTGGATCCCAAATTCCTCGTTGATTTCCAGGAGCATTTGCATGCCTAGACAAATGCCCAGTAAGGGACGGTTGGATTGTCCATAGGCTTTCAAGGCGTCTATCAACCCTCTGGTGCGGAGTCCGTCCATGCCGTCGGCAAAAGCTCCAACTCCCGGCAGGATTAAACGTTCAGCATTCAGGACTTCTTCGGGCGTTGTCACCAGAACAGGTTGACCGCCGCATTGTTCCACGGCCCGCGATACGCTGAACAGGTTGCCGATCCCATAATCGACGATGGAAACCGTTTTGTTCATCGTAAGGCAACCTCCAAGGGCGGTGTTTCAAGCGCTGTCCGCATTTCTGCAAGCGTTAGGCGGTTGTAGTGCAATGCGTCCGCTACGGCGATGGCATCTGCACACCCCTCCTCAACAACCTCTCTTAAATGTGTCAAATTACCCATGCCGCCGCTGGCAATTACGGGGACGCCCACCAACGTTGCGATTTCTTTGACAAGTGGTAAATCAAAGCCTTTCCTCGTGCCTTCCCGATCGACCGAGGTGAGTAAAACTTCTCCGGCACCCAGTTCAACCGCTTGCATGACCCATTCCTTCACATCACGTCCAGTTTTTTCGCGGCCGTTATCCGTATAGACCTCCCACTTTCCGGGGGCGATCCATTTGGCTTCCACTGATAACACCATGCATTGCGATCCAAAACGCCGTGCGACTTCCCGGATTAATGCCGGGCGATGAACGGCGGCGGTGTTGATGGCCACTTTATCGGCGCCGGAGCGGAGTATTTCGGTGACATCATCTACAGAGCGAATACCACCGCCCACGGTGATGGGGATAAAAACATCATGCGCTGTCCGACGGACAAGCTCCCGAAGGTTGTTGCGGCCGTAGAGGCTGGCGACGATATCGATGTAGAGCAATTCATCAGCGCCTTCTTCATAATACCGCCGGGCAAAGGTTCGTGGCTCGCCCATGACGCGCAGCCCCTCCAGGTGAATCCCTTTGACCAGGTTGGGGCTTTTAATATCCAGCCGGGGAATGATGCGGATATTACGAGGCATGGACAACCGCCTGACTGGTTTCGCTTTGCCAAACCGTGTGCCGAAGCTCCCACTGTCCGTTGCGACGCATCCACAGGTGAGGAGAGCGGAAGTTATCCGCGAGCAGCTCATAATATTCCCGTGTCATGATGGGTTCTTCAAAAAGACGCGATGCTTGGGGAAATTCGCTTGGCGGAATGCTCAGGTAGCGAAAAATTTCATCGGCAAAGCGTTCGGGGAATTCACCATCAAAGCGTCGCACCAGGGCAACGCCTTCTTCCCGGGTAATATCGCCGGAGCGGATTTCCTGCGCGGCATCGTAAGTGGCCCGTCCAATACCGAACTTGATATAGGTAGTGTGGTAGTGGAAATCGTCAATGCGATCATCAATGCTGTTGTATTTGCTGTAGGTGCCGGGGGTGCGTTCCGGTGAGGCTTGGAATCCGCCATGCTCCACGGCGTAATAATAGCAACTTTGCGGATGCCACTTGAGATAGTAGCCTAGGTAATGCACCTCCACCCTTTGTTTTTCAATCTGTTCCGGGTCAGCAGGCATGTAAGGCTCTAAATCTGCATTGGTTAGTCCGTATTCACTCAATAATTCCTCAATGGATGTGCCGCCGAGATAAACCTGGGATTTATCTTCAGCCGTAAAATAGGACCAGTCCCGCTTGGCGGTTTCAGTGTCGGCAATGGGGTTGCCGTATTCGGCTTCGTTTTCGCCATAAAAGACGAGAGGGATTTTGTGTAGCAAGGCCATTTTGGGAGCCAGCGATTTTTGTCCAAACATGAATGGCTGGAACGGATGGAACAGCTTATCCACCGCCAGACGAGTTAATAAACGATGGACCCGGCCATTCGGCGTGTGCAGAAAATTGTCGAAACCTGCATGAATCCATGCCTGGAAATTTTTCCATCCCCAGTCTGTGTAAATGTGCGGGGCCCAGGTGACGGTCAGGGGATTCATCCCGTATTTGTATTTCAGAAGGTGTGCCGCGTAAAAAGAGTCTTTTCCTCCAGAACCGGGGACGATGCAATCATAAGAACCGTCTTTGCTGCGGTGGCGATCACAAAGCTCCCGCAATTGTGCTTCGCGTGCTGTCCAGTCAATTTTTCCGTTTTTTTGCTCTGCAACTCGGCAGGCGTCGCAAATACCTTCCGCATCAAAGTGGATGGTCTGCTTGCGGCTCTCTGGCGTGTGCTTGTATTCTACGGCGGAATTGGGGCGTTGATTAGAAATCACGCAGCGTTTGCAAAATTGAACGTCTATCGGTAATCCATATTTTGCTTCAACAATCTTTGCATCCGGTGAAAATTTCTCATAATCAACGGAAGCAGGTGCGGGAACCGCAACAGCCATCAAGCCTCTCCTTAATTGAACCTACTACCTATCTATGTCGAGCGAAATCATATTGAAAAAAGACGTGGAAATCAAATATTCACCGGAAAAGTGATTTTAGGGCTTATCCGGTTTGGCATCCATCTGCCGGGCTATTCCAGCAGGCAGCGGCTTTGTGACATCAGGCAATTCTTTTCTCTGACGGAAAGAAATAACATTGAAGGTTGAAGGGCCCACCAGAGAGAAGGCGACCGCACCGAATGAAACTGCGACTTATCTTTCGCTTCCTGGCTGAGTATGCCATGTCGCTGATATGGTTTATCAATCTGGATGGGAAAATTATCTATGCCAATAAAACGGCGTTGGATTACTTGGGGGTGACGGTGGAACAACTGGGTAGCCAACCGTGGGGGTGGATGCCGTATATACATCCGGATGATCTGGAAGACGCTAAGGAAACATTCAAGGATCTCATGAATTTGAAGGGGCATTATGAGGCATTGGCTCGGATTCGGCGACACGACGGTGAGTACCGGTGGTTTAAAACTACCGGAGGGCCCGTACTTGGCTTAAATGGCGAGTGTCTGGGTTTTGTTGGGTCCACCATTGATATTCATGATTTGAAAGTGACTGAAGATAAACTGGTCAAATACGCAGAACGGCTAGAGGAAAGCAACAAGGAACTGGAACACTTTGCGTCAATTGCCTCTCATGATCTTCAGGAGCCGCTCAGAAAACTGCTGCTGTTTAGCGATCATTTGCGCCGTGTTGAGCAAGACCGTCTGAGTCTTGAGGGGATGGAGGATCTGGAGCGCATTCAACGTGCCGTCACGCGTATGCAACGATTGGTGAACGATTTGCTGGATCTCTCCAGAGTCACACGACGGAGGCAGCCTCTCCAAAAGGTTGAGCTTAACCAGATTGCCCGAGAAGTTATTACCGAATTGTCTTATGCTTACCCTGATATTTATGACCGGGTCACGTTGCAAGGGGAGATGGCGATTGATGCCATTGCCAGCCAGATGCATCAATTACTGTCTCAATTGCTGGATAACGCATTGAAATTTCATGCGCCGGATCAACCGAGTCATGTTCAGATCAATATTGCCGCTGAAAACGGGAATCAATGCCGTATTACTGTGATGGATGACGGGATTGGAATTTTGCCCGAACATTTCGACAAAATCTTCAACGCTTTTGTACGTCTCCATTCAGGCACAGAATACTCAGGAACGGGTATTGGACTGGCGCTGGCTCGCAAAATTGTGGAGAGACATCGTGGAACCCTCACCGTAGAAAGCATACTTGGGCAAGGCAGTACGTTTACGGGTTTTTTGCCGATCCATCAATCGTCTTTGGAAGAGAATGACTGGGGCTTGTAAGCATCCTGTTCGGCACAACGTTTTTCTCATCAAAAAGGTTCAACCGTGGTAGAGTAAAACCAACTTTTTGAGAGATGACATATTCATTCGTAGTTTGAGAGGGGCATGCCATGTGCGGCATTGCCGGTCTGTTTTTTCATGCGCGTCAGGCGGGCGATGACGCCCAAAAAATAACGGAAATTTTGGAAATCCTGCAGCATCGTGGTCCGGATGCCCAACAGATCTGGCAGGCTCCCGGTGTGGTGCTAGGTCATGTCAGATTAAGCATTCTGGATCTGGATATGCGTTCAAATCAGCCGATGGTTGATCCGGATACGGGACGGGTTATTGTTTTTAATGGAGAAATCTATAATTACCTTGAACTGAAAACCCAGTTACTGGAATTGGGGCTGCGCTTTCGGACGGCTAGCGACACGGAAGTGATCCTGAAAGCCTATGAGCGATGGGGGATTGACTGCCTGAATCGCTTTAACGGCATGTGGGCCTTTGCAATTTATGATCCGGTCGAGCAAAGTCTGTTCTGCGCCCGGGATCGCTTTGGGATTAAGCCGTTTATTTATGGCATGGATGGTGAAAAGCTGGCCTTTGCCAGTGAGAGTAAGGCCC
>DATNQC010000310.1:0-5148 GCA_036702885.1 Oculatellaceae cyanobacterium
CTCTTTGGGTGTGAAAACCTGTTCCTCTGCGAGACTTCTCCCCAATCCCGCTAGGCGAATGCTCCGGGCATCCAAAAACGTCTTGCGGAATAAAAGCCCGTGCGAATCCAAATCGACTTCAAACTCTTCATCCAAAATCGCCAGTAGCGCTTCATCCGAGAAGCCGAATAAAATCACGCCGCGGGCAGATTCACTAAGCAGATTCTTGTACTTTTCTAGCGCCTCAAGTGGCGATAAATCCAGATATGGAAGTGGATCAGGACGAAGCTCCCCCGTTAAGCGGGCTGTTAAAATCGCAAATTTATATGCAAAGTTTCTCACTAACCCGCCACACCTGTTCATCCGCACACTCAGTTGTTATTATAGCTTAAGCTACGACATTCTCAAAGAACTTACTAAACCAAGAATGTGCGGGATGGCGAACGGCATTCCATGCCCTCGTGGTAGCTTTTCCTGAACATGCTTTGCAGAATGTTTCGTGGTTCAAGGCATTGTCATTGGCCAGCCAGGCAATTTTTTCAAATTGATTGTTTTTATATTTTTAGTTTGGATGGGTGGAGGAATGGGAAGTGACATTCCCAGGAGTCGGCTTTCCGTATCCGAGTGATTCTGCATCAGACTGGTTCAGCATTGCGGATAAACGTCTTGCGCTGATGAGCCGGGTGACCGGGCGGGAATCACCGGCAGAGCTTGGTGCGATTTACGCGTATGACAAGCAATTGTCAATTCAGGAAGCACAGGCGAAAGTGAAATACGAATATACTTCCCAATGGCAAGATTCAATCAAGCTCATGCAAAAGAAAGAAAGCGAACGAAGACAGCGCATGATAGACAACGGGGTCATTTTCTTCTGACCCCGTAACCGGCTTGATGGCAGGAAAACCCATCATAACAATATGGGAATGCGCGAAAACGGCCTTCAAAAAGAAGGCCGTTGGCAAAACAGATGCTGTTCAGGCTAAACCAGCGCGTGACGGGCGATAAAGTCGGTGTAGACTTCCTTGCCGTCCACAAATGCCTTGTTGTCCATCAGCTTGAGATGGAAGGGAATGGTGGTCTTCACGCCGGTAATGCCGTATTCGTTCAGGGCTCGCTTCATCCGGGCGATGGCTTCCTCGCGGGTTTCGCCCCAGACGATGAGCTTTGCCATCAGTGAATCGTAATGCGGCGGGATGCTGTAGCCGGTATACATGTGGCTATCAACACGAACACCCGGGCCGCCTGGCGCAATGTAACCATTGACCGTGCCGGGACAAGGCATGAAGTTCTTGTCCGGATCTTCCGCATTGATACGGCATTCAATCGCATGGCCGCGAAGCACCACGTCTTCCTGCGTGATGCGCAAGGGCTCACCAGCCGCAACTTTGATCTGTTCTTTAATGAGATCAATACCCGTAATCAGCTCAGTCACCGGGTGCTCAACCTGAATCCGGGTGTTCATTTCCATAAAGTAGAAGTTCAGGTCGCTATCGCAAAGGAGCTCGATGGTGCCTACGCCTTCATAGCCAATCTTGCGGATGGCCTTGAGGATGATATTCCCGATTTTCTCGCGAATTTCAGGCGTAACAACGGGGCTGGGCGCTTCTTCCAGCAGCTTTTGATGGCGGCGCTGGATAGAGCAATCCCGTTCACCAAGATGGACGACGTTTCCGTATTGGTCTGCCAGTACCTGAAACTCTACGTGACGGGGATTTTTAATGTATTTCTCAATGTAGACCTGGTCGTTTCCAAAGGCGGCTTTGGCTTCCGCGCGCGCCATTTCCAGAAGGGACTCAACCTCGTCCTCACTGTTGACCAAACGCATCCCTTTACCGCCACCACCGGCCGTTGCCTTGATGATGATGGGGTAGCCCGCATGCTTTGCCCAGCCTTTCACCAGTTCAGCATCCGCGGTGGTGCCATCCAGACCGGGAACCACAGGCACGCCGACATCCGCCATGGTTTTCTTGGCGGTGGCCTTGTCACCCATCATGCGAATCATTTCTGCGGACGGACCAATGAATTTGATTTGGTGATCCGCGCAGATTTCGGCAAAGGAAGCGTTTTCCGCTAAAAAGCCGTAGCCGGGGTGGATGGCGTCTGCGCCGGTCATCAGCGCCACGCTCATGATGTTGGCAACGTTCAGGTAGCTTTTGGCGGAAAGGGCGGGACCGACACAGTAAGCCTCGTTCGCCAGCTGTACATGGAGACTGTCCTCATCTGCCTGAGAGTAGACCGCCACCGTTTTGATACCCAATTCATGGCAAGCCCGGATAATCCGGAGTGCGATCTCACCACGGTTGGCAACCAGAACTTTTTTGAACATACAGCTTCGATCCTTTTGTAAGGGATTGTTTTATTTTAAATGCGCTCAAGGCAAAAATGTGCCAAAACAAGGTCCCGCTATCTTACAACAGCGATTTTAGCTTTCGATCAGCATCAAGACCTGGCCGAATTCAACCGGTTGACCGTTTTCAACCAGGATTTTCACGACCCGGCCGCTGACTTCGGACTCTAGTTCGTTCATCATTTTCATAGCTTCGATGATGCAGACGATCTGTCCCTTGGAAATCGTCTGTCCGACGCTGACATACGGGGCAGAATCGGGTGAAGGCGCTGCGTAGAAGGTTCCGACCATCGGGGACGTGATCTTGTGGAGCTTCTCTTCAGCCAGTGCGCTGCCGGATTTTTCAGCTTCCACCGTTGTGGCCTGAGCGGGTAGCTCAGGTACGGGTTGCGGCGCCGGTGGTGTATAAACGACCGGAGAAGGCTGCGGATGAACCACATGCTGAACATTGTAGCCGGGCAACTTGATGGTGACGCTTTTATCGCCGTCTTCCACCGTCAACTCAGCCAGATTTTTCTCAAGGGCCAGATCGGCAAGTTCCCTGATTTTATCGATATTGATATCCATATCAGTTTCCGCCAATCCCTAGACTCTATCCAAATACTGGTTCGTGCGGGTGTCTACCCGGATTACGGTACCGTTTTCCACAAAGAAGGGTACGTTGACCACCGCACCGGTTTCCAGAACGGCGGGTTTGGTGCCGCCTTGGGCCGTGTTTCCTTTTTCGGAAGGCGGAGTATCGACCACTTGCAGCTCAACGTTGTTGGGAAGATCCACACCGATGATTTTGGATCCATGGAACAGAATATGGACGAGCATTTGCTCCTTGAGGTATTTAACCCCTTCCCCAATCTGTTCTTTGGTCACTTCCACCTGATCGAACGTGGAAGTGTTCATAAAGGTGTAGTTGGTTCCGTCAGTGTACAGGAACTGCATTTCGCTTTTTTCCAGGTGAGCGGTTTCCACTTTCTCACCGGCTCTGAAGGTTTTTTCCAGAACTTGCCCGGTTTCCACGTTTTTCAGCTTGCTTCGGACAAAAGCAGCACCCTTTCCGGGCTTCACATGCAAAAACTCGACAATCTGCCACAGACTCCCATCCACGATAATGGTAAGCCCGGTTTTAAAATCGTTGCTGGATATCATGCGCTTCCGTATTCCCTGTTAACTTCAACATCCTCCGTTATTGCACCTAGCAAAATCGGAAGGACTGCTTCTCAAAAAGTTTTCTAAGGGTACCATATCCATATGGGGCTGTAATCCTTCAGCATACATTCCCTGCTTGGATGCTCCCGTTGGAAAGGCCTCGATACTCGATAGATTCTCTATTTTACCTAAATCAGAAACGTATCATAAAGTTACATGACGAACCTCCCACCCTTTCCGTATCAAATGACCTGTCATATTCCGTCTGTTCAGGCGTTGGGTGAGCTGGCAGGCTGGCTGGCCGGATTTCTGCGCGCGGGGGATGTGGTGGCGCTGGACGGGCCATTGGGGGCCGGGAAAACGACGTTCACGCAGCAGTTGGCAAAAGCGTTTGGCATTCAGGAACCGGTCACGAGTCCTACGTTTGTCCTGATTCACGAATATCCGGACGGTCGAATTCCTTTGACGCATGCGGATTTATACCGCCTGGGCGAGGAAAAGGCGGACAGCCTTGCGGAAGAGTTGACGGGCATTGCAGATGAGGGACGCTCCATTTTGCTGGTGGAGTGGGCATGCTATGGTCACTTTATGGCAGAACTGGCCAATATCCGGATTGTGCTCGATTATGATCCGGCAGATCCAGGCGTAAGAATGGTTTCCATACAGAGCTTGCAGCCTTTTCCGGAGCCATTGCCCCAGTTATCGGGTGTTTCAGAATGAGTCGGATTCTCCATATTGATACGACCACATCCCGTCTCATGCTGGGCTTGAGCGATGGTGATGTCATGATCTCCCGGTTTACCGCGCCCTGTGATTCCCATCGCTATCATTCGGCGATTCTGACCCCGGCCATTCGAGATTTGCTTGCTGAAAGCGGGACAAGTGTTCGTGACTTGAGCGGCTTGGCGGTGAATTTAGGGCCGGGCAGCTTCACCGGCATTCGGACAGGGATTATCACAGTCCGCACCATGGCCCAATTCCTGAATTTGCCGTTATATGGCATCAATACCTTTGAAATCCTGGCCTTGGGCCGTACACGGCCACTGGCGATTTATCTGGATGCCTTGAGACTCCGCTCCTATCACGCCGTGTTGCATTACGGAGAAGATGGCCCTGTTTACAGTCAGGAGCCTTGTCTACAAATGCTTTCATCAGAAGGTAATATGCCTCCTGAAGGGGCAGACCTGCTGACTTCTCCAACGTTGGCACCGCTGTTTCCTAGTCAACATGCCGAGCAGATTGGGGAAGATTTTTATCCGGATGCGATGCTCGACCTGATTCAAAGTTACGGCCCGTTTTTTAAGCAGCCCTGGCAGGAAGTCAAACCACTCTACCTACAAGCGCCCAGTATTACTCTAAAAAAGACGGTTACGCCAAGGTTGGAATAAACCGGATATTGGGTTGGCATTGTTTAGGGGACCGATCTAATCTGCCAGGCCGTACAGGTAATACAGCAGGGTCCGTACACCAAAGCCTGTACCGCCTTTTGGCACTTCCGGCTGATCAGAGGTGCTCCAGGCCGGACCGGCGATATCCAGATGCACCCAGGCGCGGTCTTTATCAATAAACTCCTTCAGGAACATGCCGCCTGCGGAAGAACCGGCTTCTCCCTTGGCGCCGGAGTTGATCAAATCCGCCACGTCGCTTTTCAAAAAGGTTTTATACTCATCGTACAAGGG
>DATNQC010000325.1:0-7343 GCA_036702885.1 Oculatellaceae cyanobacterium
GCCTTGGTGACTTCGGACTTGGGATCCACTTTGCTGATCACGTTGCCGAAACTGGCGGCTTCCACGAGTAAATCCCAGTCGTTGGGAATGCGGGCGTAAATGTCATATCGGAATTCCGCTTCCAGATCCTGGTTGCTCATGCGGTAAGCGCCCTTCATGTTGTAGCGGTTGATGACCATTTTCACCTTGCTCATATCCAGGTACCGTTGCGCCAAGTCCAGGTATTGACGGGTGCGATACAGGCTGGGAATGTCCGGGCAGGACACCAGCACTACTTCATCCGCCCGTTCCACCAGGTACTGATGATAAGGATCTAACACATGGGTAGGCAAATCGACGATGACATACTGGTAACGGTTGGATAGGTGATTGAGGAAGAGCTCCAGTAGCTCCGGGGAAATCATGGCATTGTCATCCAGTACGCTTTTGGAGCCGACCACAACGTGCAGGCCGCTTTCATGCCGGATGACAATTTTGTTAAGCAGCGCCTCGTCAATTTCCTGTGGGTTGTTGTCTGCAATATCCCCCAGTGCATAGCTGGGCTTATGGTTTAGCATGATGGCGCTGTTGCAGAACACTTGATCCAAATCCACAAACACCACGGAGTGGTTTTTGAGCGCCATGATTTCATGAGCGAGGTTGGCCGCCACCGTTGAACAACCCACGCCTCCTTTGGCGGCAAACACAGCTAGAATCTTACCGTTGACGGTTTTGTCGGGTGAGGACTTTTGTTTGGCGCTTCCGGTCGCTACCCGGCTCATGAGGGCAAGATGCTTGCGAAGCGCCACTTCCAGCGATTTTGCATCTTCCGGATACTGAATAAACTCCAGAGCGCCCTGACGAATGGCCTCCTTGAAGATATTGATATCCATTTCGCGGTTCAACGCGAAAATTACGCAGGGATTTTCCGGATTCATGCTGATGGCCTGCATGAATAAGCCTGCATCCAGTTCCCGGCCGGTGGTTTCGACGATGATGACGTCCGGATTGACCTGCTGGCACTCGCGGAGCGTATCGGACAGTTCAATGTAGACTCCGTTGAATTCAACGAAATCCAGGCTTTGCAATTGGTTGTACAGCGCTATCCGGGTTTCCTCGGAACTGGCGACAGCAACGACTTTAACGGTGTTCATTCGGTCCGCTCATTCGTGTGACTTTTAGGCGGTTGAATGCCCCTTCCGGATTTTGATGGAAGGGGCATTCTTGTTATCGAACGGTTTGATGGGTTCTTGATTTTTGAACGATTATTTTTGGGAAAGCTGAGGTTTATTTTCGACCGGAAACAGTTCGGACGAGGGCTTTCCTTGCGCCTGACGCGTGGGGCCGGTCTGCGTCATGATAATTTCCGGCTTGATGATGACCACCATCTCGGAATTTCGGTGATCTTTCCAGCTGTTCCGGAAAAATGCGCCGATAATCGGGAGTGCGCCAAGACCGGGGAAGCGGCTGATGGAATCCGTATCCTCCTGGCTATATAGTCCAGCCAGGGCGAAGCTTTGGCCGGGTTCCACAAGCAGCGTGGTTTGCATCCGGCGGCTGACAAAGGCCGGCACGCTGATGGAGTTTGTGGAAACGCCCTTGGTTTGATCCAGTGCGCTTACTTCCGGTGCCACCTGCATCTGGATTTTGCCATCGTCCGTCACGGTGGGCAGCAGGTTCAGGCGGATACCGAATTCCTTGTACTCAATGCTAACCTGGCCTTGCCCGCCTACGAAGGCAATGGGAACCTCGCCGCCTGCCAGGAAGCTACCCTGTTCCCCACTGAGCATGGTGAGCGTCGGTTCAGCCAGTGTCCGGACCTGTTTTTTCTCTTGCAATGCCTGGATGGCGGCGGTTAACTGGTTATTCAGGCTAAAGACCTGGGTGATGCCGTTTTGGTATACCTCATTGAAGCGTCCTTGCGTAACCTGGGAAACGCCTGCAGCGTTTTTCAACGTTTGCCAGGCGGAGCCCGACATATCCTGACTGCTTAATGTGGAAATGGGCTTGCCAGGCGCGGGGGATTGAGCGCCACTCCAGGACGCCCCCATACTGTTGCCGCTGGTGCCGCTGATAGTGCCGCCCAAGGCATTGAGGGCGGTCTTGTTCAGCTCCAGGAATTTGATACTGCACTTGATCTGCGGTTTTTGAGCCACTTCCAGCATGCTGATAACGTTGCCGGTGGCATCCGTCAGGACGGAGCCTTGCAGCACATTGACGCCACCTGAACCGCCACCATTACCACCGCCAGCCGTGGTTGTCACATTTTGGCTGTTGCCGGAGCCTGTTACCTGCATGCGGGCAAACTCGTTACCCCCTTGGGCGGTGACCAGCTTGATGCCCGGCTGGCCGTAAAATACGCTGGCCAGGTTCAAGGCTTTGGAAACAATGCTGGCAGTGGCCACGCGGCCCGTCAAAATGACTTTTTCGCTGCCTTCCGGCCCTGGCACGACTTCCACCTTGATGTTGGGGTCAATTTCCGCCAAGCGTTGCCGGAGCAATTCGATTTTAGTGGACGGCTCGCCTTTGATCTTGATGAGGTTAATCACATTGGTGGCGATACCGGGCAAGGCCGAGCCAGGCGCTTGAGAGTTAGGGCTTCCAGTGCTTCCGGCGGTGGTGGCATTTTTATTGAAAAATGCCTTGGCCATTTCAATAGCCAGTTGGGCCGTTTCCCGGCTTTCCGCCTGCCCGGTCAGAATGACCGTATCCTCTGCAGCCATGGGGGCGATTTGAATCCCCGGATCCACATATTTCAACTGGTTGACCAAGACTGAAACATCTCGGTGAACGTTGATATCCACCGCCGTGTGATCAGGCGAATTCAGGCTGTTCCAGATGAGCAGGTTGGCGACCCCTACCGATTTCCCAATCAACTGGATCTGGGTGGGACTGATGACGACTGCACTGGCAACGTCCGGGTTACTGATCGCGATACGTCCGGCGGGCTTGCTGAGATAAATGACTTCTGCCTTTCCCACGGTCAGTTCCACGTGGCTGACATGTTGGGAAATGCCGGATTTTAACGCTTTGACGGTTCCCCGGCCTTTCAGCTTCACTTCCGGGGAACGTGGTGGCGGACTCGTATCCAGCTTGGGAGATGCATCCTGTTTAAGAGCAACCAGTTTTTCCAGCGGATCGGAGGCCAGCATTTGGAAGACTTCTGGCGTACTCTCGGGCTGCGATGCTTGGGGCTTCAGGGCGCAAGCACCGGTCAGAGGTTCTGCATCCGGCTTTTGGGATGACTCCATGTTGCCGGTGGGTTCCGGTGAGTTGGACGAAGATGGCTTTTCATGTTGGGGCGCTGCTTTTGGTTCGGCGGCTTTAGGCTCTGCTGTAGCGGTCACACGGGGTGTTACCGGGTACCAGCCAGCCGGGATTATGATGGCTGGATTAATCCGAAATTCTGGCTCCAAAGGCACTGCAACCAGGCGTTCTGTGGTTTTTACCAGTGGAACGCTTTGGGCGAGTTGGTGGGATTTCCGGTGACGCGTTAATAGGGAGTCAAAAACTTTCAGGAGTCGAGGGCGGCGGTGTTCTTTGAGGGGATGCAACAGTTTTTCCCCTTCTTTTGCCATCGCGACGAGCAGGGGGTGGGGCGCCAATGTCGGCAGTTGAGTCTGGCTGCTTGCGGCCATGGTGGCGGCTACTGCTGCGGGTAGAAAATTACTGCTCAGAATCAGGCCGCTTAAGCCCAAGGCTGCCGTCTGTCTGAAGTTCATTGGATTGCGCTCCTCATTGCGTTTCTAATGCTTGGGGTTCAGGGCTCTCGCCTCAATCAGCCCTGAGTTTTTCGGTGGATTGCCTCTTAACGCTTCATCCGGCTACAAACTCAGCATGGTTTTGTCTGTGCCCTGGATGAATTCGACTTGTCGTCCGCCGCTGTGAAATGTCGTGGAGGGTGGTGCGGGGACGGATGATTCGGGTATCCTGGGTGGTGGTGGGAAATGGCCGCTCATGGTGCCGACCAGTTGATCGAAACTGACGCCTGGCACGTCGCTCAGGCTGTGATCGGCTTCCGGACGCAGTGCCAGACGGATTTCTCCCGTTTCTTCCGCTAGAGCCAGGGCCTCGCTCTGGATGGGTGTGAGGGCCAGTGTGACAGTAGAAACCAAACGTGCAGCCTTTTCAGCATCCTTTCTTTCTTTTTCGCGAAGTTTGGCCTCTTTTTCTTTTTCCTTGTCCGATTTTTCCTTGGTTTTGCTCCGTCCCTTTTCGGTCGGTTCGACAGCGCGGGTCGCCTCTCCTCGTGTGACGCCGGGCGGGGTTTCCATGTCGTACTTGTTGTCATTCACCATTGTTTGAGCGGAAGCCAACACCAGCACATTTTGGAGAACGGTTCGTGTTGTGCGGACTTTATTGCCGCCTTCCTGCTCCACTTCAAAGGTGCTCAGCACGTCTACACGGTCGCCCGGTTTGACGAAACCAGCCACGCCTTTGACTTCCGTGACGGCAACGGAAACGGCGCGCAGCCCTTTGGGAATCACAGCCGGTAAGCCCCCGTTGGTATCGCTGCCAGACAGTTTTTCAATAAAGATGGGTTCACCCGGGAACAGATCTTGTTTAGCGACCCGGCCCACCACTTCAGAGACATCGCCAAACGTGCTGTGCTTGGGTAAAAACTCCCGAGGCCATTTCACAGTGGTGACGTCATTGTAGGATAAGGTTTTTCCTTCGCTGATAGGGAGTACAGGGACCACGACCTTGATGGTGGGAACTTCCGCCATTGCTTTATGGGCAGCTTCCGGTTTTTTTCCGCCGAACATGGCGACTGTGATGAAAAACATGATGGCCGCCAAACCCAAAAACAAATGCCCGGTTTTGATCGGCAAATTCCGAAGAGGCATGACGCGTCCTCAACTTAATTGGCTATGTGTTTCAGTACTTCAATAACTTCAATAACGTTAGGGGTGATTCAGTAATAGTGGCCCATTTTATTTATGTGGGATTTGGGGAACGATCAGATCCTCCAACGGATGGATTCCGGTATTGCCGCACTGCCCTGACATCCTTGGCTGTTACGGCAGGGGTGTTCAACTCAAGAGATGCCCATTCCTTGAAACTGGGGGCAAGGTCCTGCGACCTTGCCCCGTTTTGTTTTGTTGGATTATGCGCCTGGCAGTTGACCTTGGAAGAAGTTTTGAACTGAGGTCAGAATGTTGGTAAACAAGTTTTCAATCGCATCCGGCCCAAGGCTGATGACGGCTGCAACCAGCAAAGCTGCAATAACCAGAGCGCCTGCGTATTCAATAACGCCTTGACCTTTGCGGGCTTTATTCGTGAATTTAATCTGCATTCTATCCATCTCCTGCGTTAACCGCCTCTACAAATAAATAGCCTCATTCGACTTACATACGTATAATGCCAATGCTTCATTGCGCCTAAACGCTTTGCGTATTTTTGTAAATGGCTTTTTTAAATGGGATTTGCTTTTAAAACCCAGCAATACGCTTTCAAGTAAGCGTATTGTATTGTTTAATATTTTTCGGAATAGTCCCTTGACGTACTAACGATTTTGTAAGAAAATAGCCTTATAAGACAGTCAGAAAGGCTATTTTAGATGAATTTTTTTGAGTTTTTAAAGAAGTTCCCCACAGAGGAGGCGGTAATCACCAATTTTATCCGGGTGAGATATGGGGAACGACCTGCTTGCCATCATTGTGGCTCAATTAAGGTTCACCAGAAGAAAGACCGTCCGAAAGTGTTTCATTGCGCCGACTGCCTCAATACCTTTTCTGTATTCAAGGGAACTATTTTTGAGAACTCCAGCACTGATCTTCGCAAATGGATGTATGCTATCCACCTGTTTCTGAATAGTAAAAAGGGGATTAGCAGCTATCAGCTTGAGAGGGAGATTGGTGTTACCCACAAAACCGCTTGGCGGATGCTGGGCCAGATCCGTTCCGCAATGGGTAATGCTGAGAATCAAGAGTTCATTGATACGGTCATTGAAATTGATGAAACTTATGTCGGCGGCAACCCCCGCAAAGGACAGGATGATGATGACGATAAGCCCAAGCGTGGCCGTGGTACAAAGAAAACGCCGGTTGTCGGCGTAGTTGACCGTGACAACAAAAAAATCCACGCCAAGATTGCAAAACCCAACAAAGAGGGCAAGAAGCTGACTGGAAAGCAATTACTGGAGATTATCAACGAAGTGGTGAAAAACCCTTGCCTGATGATTACAGACGAGTTTAAGGGTTACAATTCGCTTCGCCATTCTCAACACTTGCATTTGAGAATCAATCACCAGGAAGCATTTGCCCAAGGTATTGTGCATACCAACAATATCGAATCTTTCTGGGCAACGCTCAAACGCGGCCTGATCGGTATTTATCACCATGTTTCGGTGAAACACTTGCAAGATTATGTAAACGAGTTCTGCTTCCGCTACAACCACCGGGAGAATAATGGGATGTTTGATCTGGTACTGAAACAGGCGGTCTTTTGTTCATGAGCAAGTGGAAATCTAATGTCACAAACTACAAGTTAGTCACCAAGGAAAAGATGGATCATGTCTTTGAACTAGTTAAACAATGCCTTTCCAACACTCTTGAAAACAGAAAAATTCTGGAGCAGAAGGCTCTAGCTATTGTTGGTATTCTCGTTACTATTTCAACGGCAATCTTGGGCTTTATTGTTACCCACTTAGATATTCAAAAGGCCTTCCAAAAACAAGACTGGGCAATAATTCTGCCTGTTGGTTTATTATTGCTCTTGTTTTATTTGGCAATGCGATCAGTGATCCGCTCTCTATATCCAGTCAAATATTTCCCGCCTGGAAATGAACCCAAAATGACCCTAACACAAGAGCATTTGGATCAACCACTTCGATATATGATTTATGCCGAAATCCACAACATGCAAGAACGGATCGAAACCAATGACGGTCTCAATGAAGAGAAGGCAAAAGCAATTCAAAATGCCTTATTTCTTGCCGCTGCCGCCCCTATTGCCGCTATTACCTTGTTTTGTTTGATTAAGATTACTCCGCCCGTCTTTAACATGCTGGCTTTGTGGATTCGGGGGATTGTTTAAAGTGGGAGATTTGGCACCTTGGCTGATTTTAGGCCCCTGGCCTGAAGAACCCTTGTTGCTCATGTTATAATGCTCTCCATAGTTTTCATAACAACTTAGCCCTTTGCGGTACGAACGCAGGGGCTTTTTATTTGAGATCCATTATAGCAGACAGCTGAGTTTTAGTACACTAAGGGACTATTCCGAAATGAATTCTTGTTTAATGGATGAGTTCCTAGTAGGATGCCCTTGCTTTTGTTTACTTCGCTCGACAGTAGTTTGTTGAATCGTATTGCGATTTGAGGAGATGAATATGCAGAAAAGCTGCAAAACCAGCAGCCCTTGCA
>DATNQC010000344.1:0-5111 GCA_036702885.1 Oculatellaceae cyanobacterium
GCCCGATGTTTATCCATTTTGAACGGCAAACGGGTTATCCCATCAGCGATCGGCTGGCCGATTTGCTGACAGGTGTGATCAAGCCAAGCGGCTAGGCGTCGTATTTTTCAATAACGGTTGCAATGCCTTGCCCCACGCCAATGCACATGGTAGCAAGACCATACCGGGCATGGGGTCGGCGTTGGAGCTCATGGGTGAGCGTGGTAAGAATCCGGCTGCCAGAAGCGCCTAGTGGGTGGCCAATGGCAATCCCCCCGCCGTTGACGTTGAGGGTATCGGGATTGAGTTGTAACGCCTCCGCACAAGCCAGCACTTGCGCCGCGAAGGCTTCATTTAATTCCACCAGATCCAGGTTTTGTACGGTTAGGCCTGCTTTCTGGAGCGCTTTTTGGGAGGCTGGTACAGGCCCCATGCCCATGATGGCCGGATCAACCCCGGCAACTGCCGTAGAGAGGATGCGGGCCAGTGGGCGACAACCCAACTCCAGTGCCTTTTTCTCGGAAAGAATCAACATCATGCCGGCTCCGTCATTAATCCCGGACGAATTGCCCGCTGTGACGGTTCCGTCTTTCTTGAAAGCCGGTTTGAGCGAGGCCAGTGTTTCCAGCGTGGTGCCAGGCCGGGGGTGTTCGTCCTGCTCGTAAAAAACAGTTTGTCCCTTTTTATCGGTCACGGGAAAAGGAACAATTTCTGCCTTGAATTTGCCTGTGCGGATGGCCTCCTGCGTTTTTTGCTGGCTGGCAAGTGCATAGGCATCCTGTGCCTCACGGGAAATGCCGTAGCGTTCCGCCACGTTTTCCGCAGTTTCGCCCATACTGTAGGGGAAATATTGTTCAGCCAGCTTGGGATTGGTAAAGCGCCAGCCAATGGTGGTGTCGTAGATTTCGGCGTGACGACTGAAGGCATCGGGCGCTTTGGGTAAGACGAACGGTGCGCGGGTCATGCTTTCTACCCCGCCTGCAAGATAAATCTCGCCTGCGCCGGCCATAATGGCGCAAGCGGCATCATTGACCGCCATCAGACTTGAGCCGCACAAACGATTCACCGTGCCTCCAGGGATCGAAACAGGCAAGCCGGCAAGCAAGACGGCCATTCTGGCAACGTTTCGGTTGTCTTCCCCGGCCTGATTGGCGCAACCCACCAGGATATCATCAATCTGATCCACCGGGATTTGAGGGTTCCGCTTCAGAATTTCCTGAATGGTCCAGGCACATAGATCATCCGGTCGAAAATCCTTCAGGATGCCGCCGTACCGCCCAAAAGGCGTCCGAAGACCATCCACAATGACTGCGCTTCTTGCGGAATCCCGAACCGTCACAACCCAAGCCTCACATTAATCCTTACTCTCATTATAGGGTAGTTGACGCTGGCGGCGTAAAATAGCCCTTCATTCCCGGAATGGGTGAGTTTGGGATTCAGTCGGGTTTGGGGTATGATGACGAACGGTAACGCGAGAGATAAGGAATGGTTCGCGTGAACAAGACGCATACTTCCCCGCGCCTGGTGCGCGCCTGCAAAAAAGAGATGTTGGATCGTCCGCCCGTTTGGCTTATGCGGCAAGCCGGGCGTTATATGCCGGAATATCGGGCGATTCGGGAGAAAATCGGCTTCCTGGATTCTTGCAAGATGCCGAATGTGGCGGCAGAAATCAGTTTGCAGCCCTACCGTGCTTTTGGCATGGATGCGGTCATCATGTTCAGCGATATCCTGATTCCTCCGGAAGCGATGGGTATGGAAGTGGTCTTTGGCAATGGTGGACCCCATTTCCCCAATCCACTGCAAAGCGCGGCGGATGTGGAGCGGCTTATTATTCCTGATCCGGTGGAAAAAACGGGCTTTGTGATGGATCTGCTGCGCAAATTGCGTGCCGAACTGGCGAATGACCCGGAAACGGCCTTGATTGGCTTTGCCGGTGCCCCCTGGACGCTGGCAACCTATATGGTGGAAGGCGGCGGTAGCCGAAACTTTGCCAAAATCAAAGGGTTGATGTATGAAAACCCGGCTCTCTTGCACCGTTTACTCGCAAAGCTGACCGAAACCATTACGCTGTACCTGAATGCACAGATTGAAGCCGGTGCGCAGGTGGTGCAGTTGTTCGACACCTGGGGTGGTATTTTGTCCGAAGCCGAGTATCGGGAATTTATCCTGCCTTATCATCAACAAATCCTGACGCAGCTGAAGCGGGAACAGGCGCCGGCCATCCTGTACGTCAACAACAGCCGAGGGCTGCTGCCCGTGATTGCCGAAGCCAAGCCGGATGTGGTCAGTGTTGATTCCACCACGTCCATTACCCAGGCACGGCAGCTGTTGGGTGAACAGTTTGCGTTGCAGGGCAATCTGGACCCGACAGCGCTGTTTGTTTCACCGGAAACGTTGACGCCGATGGTGAATGCTTTGATTGCGGAAGGTGGCAATCAGGGCTATATCTTTAACCTCGGCCATGGCATTTTGCAACACACCCCGGTTGAAAATGTTCGATTGCTGGTGAATCTGGTGAAAAACAGCGCACGGATTCCTGCAGTGCACTAACTCCCAAGCGAGGGCTCCCCTCCAATGAAATCTCCTCTTTTTGATAATGCCGTTAGCGGGTTGCTGCAAAAATACAACACCGCTGGTCCCCGCTATACCAGTTACCCGACCGCTCCCGTCTGGAAAGAAGACTACCAGCATGAGCGGCATGTGGCGACGCTGGCCGAAACAAACCGGGACAATCCCCACCCGTTGTCTCTCTATACGCATTTGCCGTTTTGTGAGAGTCGGTGCCTGTTTTGCGGGTGTAACGTCGTTATTACCAAGCAGCGGGATCAGGCTGAAAAATACCTGGATTACCTCTTTCGGGAATTGGAAATGACGGCGGCTCTCATGGATGCCAAGCGCCCCATTGTGCAGTTTCACTGGGGCGGCGGCACGCCGACTTATTTGTCTGAAGTGCAGATGGAACGCCTGTTCCGATTCCAGACCGCTTTGTTCCAGCTAACCCCGGATGCGGAAGTGGGGATTGAAGTTGATCCGCGGGTGACCACGGCGTCTCAGCTTGAAACGCTGAAGGCACTTGGTTTTAATCGGATCAGTCTGGGCGTTCAGGACTTCAATTCTACGGTCCAGAGTGCGATTAACCGCATCCAGCCCTTGGATATGACGGCGGCCATTACGGAAAAATGCCGGGAGCTGGGCTTTAGTGGTCTGAACTTTGATTTGATCTACGGTTTGCCGCATCAGAGCGTTGAAAGCTTTGAAAAAACCGTGCGGGAAGTGATTGCGCTTTCCCCCGATCGTTTGGCGTTGTACAGTTACGCGCATGTGCCCTGGCTCAGTCCGCATCAGGCCCAGATGGATGAAAAGGCGCTTCCGGCAGCGGATGAGAAGTTCGATATTTTGAGAACCGCCTTAACCTTGTTCACGAAGGCGGGCTATCGGTACATCGGGATGGATCACTTTGCCAAGCCCGATGATGAGCTCAGTCTGGCATTGGATAACGGGCAACTGCATCGCAACTTTATGGGCTATACGGTTCAAAAAGGGCATTTGCCCAGTGATCTGTATGGCTTTGGGGTAAGCGCTATTAGCGGTTTGCAAGGCCACTTTGCGCAGAACTGGCGTAAGTTGTCTCAGTACTACGATGCAGTGGATGCTGGGAAGCTCCCGGTCATGCGCGGCTATGTCCTGAGTGAAGAGGACAAGCTGCGGCAGCAGGTCATTCTGGCTATTCTGTGTCAGGGAGAAATCTGTTACGCTGTGTTTGAGGAGCGCTTTGGCATCGATTTTAAAACCCATTTCCAGGAACCTTTGGCCCGCTTGCAGGAACTGGAAACGGATGGCCTGGTCTCCTTCTCCCCGGAAGGCTTTACGGTAACCCCGCTGGGCCGCTTGCTCAGCCGGAATATTGCCATGCCGTTTGATGCGTATCTGCAGCAGTTGAGTCCTGAGAAGCGAGTGTTCTCCAAAACGGTTTGATGGCGACAGCGTCGGGAATCGGCATCAAGCATTCAAGAGGAATTACAAAGCATGTCCGTTAATGACACGTCCAAAACCGGCATTTTACTCCTCAACATGGGTGGCCCGGCCAAACTTGAAGACGTGCAGCCTTTTCTCTACAACCTGTTTTCTGATCCGGACATTATCAAGCTGCCTTTTCCAGAGCTTTTTCAGAAGCCTTTAGCTTACCGCATTTCCACCAGCCGTTTGCAGGAGGCGCAGCATAACTATGCGCAAATGGGTGGAGGTTCTCCCATCCTGCAATTCAGTCAGGCCCAGGCAAATGCCCTACAGGCAGATTTGGAAAAGCGGGGCTATGGCAAGTTGCCAGTGTACCTTGCCATGCGCTACTGGCATCCCTTTACGGAGGAAACAGTGGTGCAAATCCAGCGGGATGGCATTCAACGCCTGATTGTGGTGCCGCTGTATCCGCATTTTTCATACACCACCACAGGGAGCAGCCTGAATGAACTGAAGCGTGTTTTGGAGCGCCTGAACTTCCATCCAGATGTCTTCATTGTGATGAGCTATTGGGACCATCCGATTTACCAGAAAGCAGTGGCAGAAAGCATGCAGGAGGCTCTGGCGCAGAATGAATGGTGCTGTGCCCCGGAAGAAGTGCAACTGCTATTTACCGCGCATAGCCTGCCCCTCAAGCACGTCAAGAAAACGAAAGATCCTTATCCTGAGCAAGTATTTAACTGCGCCAAGCAGATTGTGGAAACGTATTTTCCGCAAAACCAATGGGATCTCTGCTATCAGAGTCAGGTGGGTAATATGCCCTGGCTGGGTCCGCAAACGGATGGCGTATTGCACTATTACGCTGCTCAGGGAATCCAGAATGTTCTGATGGTGGCGATCAGCTTTGTGTCTGATCACATAGAAACGCTGGTGGAGATTGATAAACTCTACCTGCCGCTGGCTGCGGAATTGGGTATTCCGCATTGTCATCGCGCGCCAGCGTTGAATACACGTTCCACCTTCATTCAGGCCTTATCCGCCTGCGTGATTGCAGAGCTGGAACGTTTCCCCAAAGATGCAAAGAGTTCGTCCACGTTCCCAGAATTTCTGCAAACCCAGGCAACCCCATGATGCAAACCGAGGTGGAAACGATTGTCATTGGCGCTGGTCTGAGT
>DATNQC010000346.1:0-9665 GCA_036702885.1 Oculatellaceae cyanobacterium
ACAACAGACCAGGCAAGAGCACTATAACCAACATGGCTCATCTGCCGGTTTTATTGAAGTCGCTGACATCCGGACAACAAAGGATGGAACAGCCGAAAAAGTCGTGCGCCATGCTGACTTGAATCATGAGCAAGCGGCTCAATTGATACAGCAAACAATGGCCTTACAAGCTGCCATGTTGCGCCATGCCCTCGGTCCCTTAGGTCATCCGCCTTTAACGCATCAGGATACCTTCCACCACTCCGCTAAGGGCAAACAAGAAAAACACTCTGTTCTCCACAAGTAACCAGGCTTTAACCGACTCAAGTCCGGGTGGTAAGTTCTTAGAACCATCCGGACCTATTTACAAGTAAACAATGACTCTATCCGTTTTAACTTTTGATTCCCTCGATTCCACCAACGAAGAAGCCCGACGCTGGCTGCAATCCCATACGGGGAATGTGGTTATCAGGGCCAGACATCAAACGGCAGGCAAAGGCACCCAGGGCAGGCGTTGGGTTTCCCCCGAAGGAGCCGGTTTATACTTTTCCATTGCGCAAGCGTTTTCAGAAGATCAAGTCGTGCCAATCACCCCACTTTTAACCATCGCAGCGGGCGTTGCCTGCGTTAAGGCGCTCAAAAGTTTGACCCAACTTGAAATACAACTCAAACCCATCAACGATTTATACCTGGAAGGCTGCAAGCTGGGCGGCATTCTTGTGGAAAGCCTGGTGAATGGCGGAAGGTGCAGCGGGCTCATTACCGGGATTGGCATTAACATCCTGCGCCGCGAAGAGATTATCGCCTCCTGTGAGCAGGAAGGCCGGGGAAATCAGCCCATCAGCCTGCAAGACTGCATCCCGCCGCTACAGTTTTCCCAATGGACGCCCGAACAGATTTGCGAAGAATTAATGACTCAAATCACCAAGCAGGTCTTGGTGGAATATCAAAATTTATTTAAAGGAGAAAACAGCGCTTTGCTGCGTGAGTACGAACGTCACAAGCTGCCGGAAGTCCCTCTTCCTCCGGAGTTGGCGGCCTATTCAACATTTTGATCAACCTCACTAATCAATCTCGCTATCCATCCCGCCTCAAAACTTGATCTAAAAAGAGCTCCCTGATTGTTCAAGGAGCTCTTTTAATGGATTCAGCTGATACCCTACAGGACGCTGGCCAGGGTTTCGCCCATTTTTGCGGGGTTTTCCACCACCTTGATACCAGCGGCTCTCAACGCAGCCATCTTTTCAGCCGCAGTACCTTTCCCACCAGAGATAATCGCGCCAGCGTGCCCCATACGCTTGCCCGGAGGCGCGGTTTGACCAGCAATAAAGCAAACAATAGGCTTAGTCACGTGCTCTTTGGCGTACTCTGCCGCCTCTTCTTCCGCCGTACCGCCAATTTCACCAATCATCACGATGGCTTTGGTTTCCGGGTCGTCCTGGAAGAGTTTCAGCGCATCAATAAAGTTGGTGCCGTTGATGGGGTCGCCACCAATACCGATACAGGTGGACTGCCCGATGCCGCGCTGGGTCAACTGATCCACCGCTTCATAGGTCAGGGTGCCGGAGCGGGACACCACGCCCACCGGACCTTTTTTATGGATATGGCCGGGCATAATCCCGATTTTGGCCAACTCCGGAGAAATCACACCAGGGCAGTTCGGCCCAATGAGACGGGTATTCGGATAGTCTTTCAGGAAGTGCTTCACTTTCATCATGTCATTGACCGGAATGCCCTCGGTAATACAGATGACCAGCTCAATGCCAGCCGCAGCGGCTTCCATAATGGCATCTGCCGCAAATGGAGGCGGAACAAAGATAACTGTAGCGTTTGCGCCTTGTTTCTCCCGCGCTTCCAAAACTGTATTGAACACGGGAATGGTTTTACCGGCCAACTCAACCGTGGTGCCGCCTTTTCCCGGAGTCACGCCACCCACAACATTGGTGCCATAGGCGATGCACTGTTCGGCGTGGAACGCGCCTTCCTTACCTGTAATACCCTGTACGATGAGTTTGGTGTTTTTATCCACTAAAACTGCCATTGTAATTTTCCTTTATTTCATAACTGTGGCGGAGGATGCTTGGGGAATATTGCCCACAAAGGAGGGGGCTGTGCGGAACGGCACAACCTTCACATCCTGCCAAACATTGCCGGTGATATAAGGATCGTTGTTGAACCACTCGTCAAACGCGGCACGATCCGGGAACTGGGTGATCATAATGGAGCCGATCATCTGGCCTTCGTCGTTCAAAATGGCCCCACCATGAATCATATGCTCCCGCAGGGAGGCAACGACCTTCAGGTGTGCTTCCCGAACCGCCATACGGCGCTCCATAGCTCCTTCATCGGTGCCATCGTATGCAATGACTGCAAATTCCATCATGGCGCTGCTCCTATGCCACCGGCTGCTTCAAAAAACTGGCTACCTTTTCTGCGGCTTCGGCCATTTCATCTGCTGCAGCGTACTGAATGCCGGATTGCGCCAGGATCTGCTTGCCCAGCTCCACGTTGGTCCCTTTCATCCGAATGACCAAAGGCAGTTTCATTTCCAGCTTTTTCGCAGCCTTTACAACCCCTTCGGCCAGCTTGTCGCAGCGCAGAATACCGCCAAAGATGTTGATAAAGACCACTTCCACGTTTTTGTCAGACAGCAGAATGCGGAAAGCATTTTCCAGCGCCTCATCCGTTGCGCTACCGCCCACATCCAGGAAGTTAGCCGGAGCCGCGCCGTACTGCTTGATGATATCCATCGTAGCCATTGCCAGGCCTGCCCCGTTAACCATGCAACCCACGTTGCCGTCCAGCTTGATGTAGTTGAGGTTGTAGTGAGAAGCTTCCACTTCCAGCGGATCTTCCTCGTCCAGATCGCGATAGCCGAGAATTTCCGGGTGGCGGTACAGCGCATTGGAATCAAAGTTCACCTTGGCATCCAGTGCGAAGACCCGGTTATCGGCAGTCACCACCAGCGGGTTGATTTCCACCAGCGAGCAGTCGGCCTCAATAAAGAACTTGTAGAGGTTGGTGATCAACTGCACGGCCTCTTTCATGCCTTCCTTGGGGATGCCCAGAGCATAAGCAATCTTGCGCGCCTGATAAGCCTGCAGGCCGAGGGTCGGGTGGACATGCTCCTTGATAATCCGCTCAGGGGTTTTCTCAGCAACCTCTTCAATATCCATACCGCCGTCCTGGCTTGCCATCACCACCGGGCAGGAGGTGGAACGATCCAGAACGATACTGATGTACAACTCCCGCGCGATATTAGAGGCTTCTTCCACCAGCACGGACTTGACTTTTTTACCTTCAGGCCCCGTCTGGTGCGTTACAAGTTGCATGCCAATGATTTGGCCTGCCGCTTCACGCACGCCTTCCAGAGAATCCACCACTTTGACGCCGCCGCCTTTACCCCGACCACCGGCGTGGATTTGCGCCTTCACCACAAAACGGGAGACATTGTTCTGCAATGTCTTTGCCACTTCCACGGCTTCATCCGCCGTAAAAGCCACCTGCCCGTTGGGCACCGGAATATCGTACTTGCGAAACAGTTCCTTGGCTTGGTACTCGTGAATTTTCATGGGGACCTCTGAATATTGACTGAATCGTGTTTAAAAACAATCGGACCGCAAGGGCCCGATTACATGGGTTAATTTTTCTCGGATTCGCCCAAGGGATTTTCGTCACCTTCGGCCATTTGGGCGAGTAGTTCACCGACATCGACGGAAATCTCGCCTTCCTCGTCTTCTTCCATATTTTCAATGTAGGAGACGACTCGCTCGAATTCTTCTTCGTCCTCGATGGCCTCAAAAACCTCCTGGCCGTCTTCGTAGGAAAGCCGCATCACCACGACTTCCTCTTCCTCATCCTCCGGGGCTTCTTCTTTATATTCGTTGCCTTTGTAGATCAGCAGAGCGTAGTCCTGCCCGTCTACTTCCAGTTCCTGAAGCTTCTCGAAGATGTGAACCGTTCCGTCCTCGTCGGTGGTTTCGACAATATCCGTCTCGCGGTAGAATTCTTCGTCGAAGCGCCCGTTTTCACTCATTATGCACATCCTTTGCTGGCGAATTAAAGTACAGGACAGTGTACCACAAAATGCCTCGCCAGTCCGGAAACAAGCGCCGCATCTTGCCGGTTCCGCATGTTTCCGGCCATCACGCACCTGATGAGTTGAGTAGCACCTCTATTCAGCCTTTTGAAAGGTGCTCTTCTTAAGTTGACGATAAATCACCCAGGTGCTTGAGCTTTTCCGGGCTTCGGATGACGCAAATCTCGCTCACTTGGCCACTTTCATTGCGCAAGATCATGAAAACCTGTTCCAGAACGCTTGAACGCCAGAAACACAATGCCGGTTCACCATTTAGCATCACCCGCTTAATTTCATATTCGGGCGCAAATTTTTTCCAAACCCCGGCCAAAAAGCCCAGAATCCGCCCGGAACCATAAATTGGCAACAAGGCAGCCGGAACCAGCCCACCGCCATCGGAATACAAAACAGCATCCCGCGCCAACAACTCCGAAAGCGACGCCATATCCTGAGTATCCACAGCCCGTTTGAACGCAGGAATCAATCTGTCCAAAAGCTCCTGCTGAACGGCAAAACGCTTTTTGTCCTCGCGAATGTGCTTTCTGGCCCTGGACGCCAACTGACGGCAAGCCGCTTCCGTTTTTCCAAGCGAAAGCGCAATTTCCGAAAAGGGCATGGAAAAGACATCATGAAGAATAAAAGCCGCACGTTCCAGAGGCGATAAGCGCTCCAGCGTCAGCATCAAAGCATAGGAAAGATCCCGAAAGCCTTCAAAAACGGATGCGCCGCCATCCTCCTGAGCGACCGGCTGAAGCTGATTTTCCAACACAGGCTCCGGCAGCCACGGGCCTACATACTCTTCCTTCCGAACCCTGGCGGAACGCTGATAGTCCAGGAACAGGCGAGTCAAAATCCGGGATAGATAGGCCTTCGGATTCCGAACCTCCACATTTTCCAGGCAGAGGCGGTGCCAGCGCAGATACGTTTCCTGAACCAGATCCTCCGCTTCCGTATACCGTCCCAAAAGGCGATACGCCAATCCCAACAGGAATTGGCGATTCGCCTCAAACACGTCAACAAAATTTCGGGTAGACATGCCTCTCGGATTAATGGACGGGTTGCACAACGTCTCCATCTACCATAACACGGGTGCAGGATTGTCCATAGCCCATCCCGTAACGCAGCAATGGGTAAGAACGGGCGGCAATCATCCCAAAGCACAGTGATAAGAGTGCACGCATCCCCCAACGTTCAAGAATTTCCTGCCGCAGGTCATCCGCATTCGGATCATGCGCCAATGTCGCCTGGGTAAAGCGATAGGCCAACCGCGCATTTTCCGTCATCAATTCCGGTTTGCCAGCCAGCACCGCCCGGATGGTTTCAGAGGAAACGCCCGCTTCCTGAGCCATCTTGACGCACAGTTGGGCGCAAGGTCCGCAATCCTCGTGCAGGAGCGTTGCAAGCCCAGACGCAAAACGCGCCTCTAGCGGAATATCCACAATATATCCAGACATATCCGTCAAATGCTTGTATAAAACAAAAGCTGCCGGATCGGATTCCAGCATAATCCTCACGTACTCTGCATCATACCCATACCGCTGCTCAAACTGGGCCAATTCTGCCAGTGCGGCTTCCCGCTGTGGTAATTCTGTCATATTCATGGGGTTCCTCCTAAAATTCATCAAGACAGCCCAAAAAGGCTTTCACCTATAAGACGAGGAGAAGAACCCGGGTGTGACATGACCACTCAGGAAAAATTGCGACAAATTTTCTCGTCACTTCTTAGGAGAGCCGTTTCAGCAGGAAAGCTGTCACATCCGCCATCCATTTCAATTGAGACGCATCCCGACCTTGCAAAGGTTGACCGCTCAAGAAGCGATAATGGCGCTTGAAGGGTTTTAGCTCGGCCCGAATCTCATCCAGATCCGCTTTACCTTCTAACGGAGCCTCTCGCAGGGGTTTTCCGGTTTTTAGCGTATGTGCAATGCGTTCGCGGGTTTGCGAAGTTCGCAATAAGGACAGAAAGTTTTCACGTTCCAGTTGCGCAATATCACTATCTGTCAAGGGTTTCCCCGCAAACGTTTCCCCACCGGTCAGGATATCGGCCAACGCATCGGCCACCACCACATCGTGATAGGTCGCATCCCCTTTCATATAAAAGTCATCAACGGCCATTCGCAACGCCGACTTTCCGGAAGGACCGGGCAACGCATAAACCGCTGCAGAGGGAGGCTGATACCCATCCACCAGGGATAACGCCTTGGCCTTCGCATCCGCCAAGACACGATCGGGGTTCATGGTAATGCCGTCATGGGGACGTAGCCACAGCTTTTTCCTCGCATCCTGCGCCGAGGTGGAAACTGACATCTGCGGCATCAGAATGGTCTGGAAGGCCTGACGCACCGGGGGAATCGCGCCGCCTTTCCTGCCATCCGAAGCAAGGCAGCGTTCGAGATAGCGCGCACAGCCACCCCAACCGGGAACCAGCCCGACACCGCTTTCCACCAAGCCCATATAGGTTTCGGCATTGGCCTGAATCGCATCGCAATGCAGCAGGATTTCACAACCGCCACCCAGAGCCATTCCGTTGGGCGCACCAACTACCGGAAATGGGGCGTTCCGTAGCGCATTGAAAACGCTTTGTCCTTGAAGCACCAACGCATCTACCAGGCGATAGGCGCCTTGGCGAATCACTTCCGAAAGGCCCAGCATTTTAACCGGCTTTGCATCCGCCAGCGCAAAACCCGCTTGCAGCAAACCGATATTGGCGCCCAGCGAAAAGTTGGGGGCTTCGTTGTAAATCACCAATGCTTTCAAGTGCGGGCTGCCCTGAATCAACCGGATGCTTTCATTGGCAACCCACAGCACCGACGGGTCCAACGTATTCATTTTTGAATGAAATTCCAGGCAAGCCACGCCATCCCCCAAATCCCACAGGCTGGCGGAATGATGAGAAAGCAGCGGTCTGGAGCGTCGTTTAACATCGGAAAGTCGCAGGATGCCTTCGGGAGATGTTAATTCGGCATATTCAGCCTTGCCTGCTTTAAAATCAAACTGCAGGCGAAAACGCTTGCCTTCCCGCTCCATATAAAAACTCCGGCCCGCTGCCAGTTCCAGCACGGGCGGCAAAGAAAGGCCATCTGCCAACACTTTTTGCCGGAACCAGTCCGCACCCAGTTTATCGATCAGCTCAAAAGGCCCCCAGTGGGCATTATAGCCACCGCGCAATGCGGCATCCACGTCGGCAATGTCGTCCGCAATTTCCGGCATCAATGCCGCAGCATATAACAACGTATCCCGCACCACCACCCAGGCAAAGCGGGCAAACTCGTCATCTGATTCAAACAGGGCGCGCGGCCCCTGTTTTTTCGCCGCCTTCACGCAGGATAACTTGGGACGATCAAAATCGTAATACTCGCCCGTTGTCAGGTTGATAGCCTGCTTCCGCTTTTTGCCGTCCTCTGTTTTGTGCATGCGGTAAAAACCGCCGTGAGGCGAGTTTCGCCCGGTGCGACCTTCTTTCAGCAAACCATTCACCAAGGCCAACCCACGGGTGTGATCAAAAGCACGGAACGAATCATCCGGCGCTAGGGTTTTCAGCAAACTTTCCGTCACCAGCGGGATAATGCCAATCCCCACCAGATCCAGCAGGCCGAAAATCCCTTCTTTTGGAAAACCAATGGGACTTCCCAGGAGCGCATCCACTTTTTCCACTGGCATACCGGTTTCCAGGGTTTCCGTAATGGCCCGGAACATAAAATAAATTCCAATCCGGTTTGCAAGAAAGGCCGGGGTATCCTTGCAAATAATCACGTTTTTACCCAGCCGGATATCGCCGAAGGCTTGCATAAAGCAGGTAATTTCCGGGTCGGTCAACTCACCCGGCACAATTTCCAAAAGGTGCATGAAGCGCGGCGGGTTGAAAAAGTGCGTAATCAGAAAATGACGCTTGAAGTCATCCGAACGTTCCTGAACCAAATCCCGTAGCGGAATGGTGGAGGTGTTGGAAGAGACAATCGCATCCGGCTTTTTAAGCTTCTCCAGCTTTTCAAACAAAGCCAGCTTCACATCCAGATTTTCAATGACCGCTTCCACAATCCAGTCGGCATCCCGAACGAAAGTTTCCAGATGATCCTCAATATTACCCGGCGTGATACGCTGGGCGTTTTCCGGAATCATAAAACCGGCATTCAGTGGATCAGTTGCCGGAGTCGCCTTCAACATGCGCTGAATGGCGTTTTTGGCGATAATATCCCGATCCGCCGCGTCTTTGGGGACGATATCCAGCAACGCCACTTCCACGCCCGCATTGGCCAACTGCGCCGCAATACCGGAACCCATCGCTCCGGCGCCCAAAACCACTGCCTTGTTAATTTGCCGCATCACATCACTCATTGTTTTAAAGACTCTTTGTCTTTTTTGTCTAAATCATCGGACTCGCATTTAACCGCTAGTCACACTCCGGATTCTCCAGAATCATGGCAATGCCTTGTCCACCGCCAATGCACATGCTGGAAAGTGCGTAACGTTTTCCCGTCTTTTTCAGCAGGCTGGCCGCCTTACCAACCAGACGCGCCCCGGAAGCACCCAGCGGATGCCCAAGCGCGAGCGCCCCGCCTTCCACATTCAGTCGCTCCAGGGGAATCGGCACACCCCGTTTTTCAAGCTCATGCAGAACAGCCAGGCATTGCGCAGCAAACGCCTCATTCAGTTCCACAATGTCGATATCCGTTATGTTCAAAGACGCCCGCTTCAGACACTTCTGAATTGCCTCCACCGGCCCGATACCCATAATTTCCGGTTCGCAACCGGAGCCCGCAAATGCCTTGAGCCGGGCCAGGATCGGCAAATTATGCTGCTTGGCGTAAGCTTCCGAAGTCACCAGCACCGCCACAGCGCCATCCGTATGAGGGGAGGATGTCGCCGCCGTCACAGTGCCATCCTGAACAAACGCCGGCTTGAGCTTGGCCATCTGCTCCAGATTGGCATCTTTGCGCACGTTATCGTCAAAATCCAGCCCTGCCGTGGGAATGATTTCATCCCGGAAGGAACCCTTCTCCCAGGCGGCAGCCGCTTTTTGATGGGAATGAAGCGCAAATTCTTCCTGGGCGGCTCGGCTGATACCGTAACGGGTTGCGAGATTTTCCGCCGTAATGCCCATGTTCATAAAGCCCTTGGCATTTCCGCCGTAAATTTGCGGGTTAATCATGGGATTCCAGCCAGCAAGCGGGATCCGGCTAATGGATTGAACGCCCGTACAAATTATGGCCTCCGCTTCCCCCGCCAGAATCGCGTTTTTCGCATCGCCAATCACGTGCATGGAGGAACCGCAGAAGCGATCCACAGTGACGCCGCCCACCGTCCGCGGCAAACCGGAACCCGGATGCAACACCACCAGACGCGCCAGATTCAGCCCTTGTTCAGCCTCCTGATGCACACAACCGGTCAGCAAGGTTTCAATATCATTGGGATTGATCCCGGTCCGCTCCAACAGGGCCTTGACCAAAGATGCCAGCATGTCATCCGGCAGCACATGGGCCAACCGCCCCTGCTTGCCACTCCCGGAGGTCGGCTCATACGCCTTGGCAAACGGGGTTCTGACAAAATCCACAATCACTGCATTTCGGCCACTCATGACGCCTGCTCCACTTGATGATGACTATTGGGG
>DATNQC010000351.1:0-3400 GCA_036702885.1 Oculatellaceae cyanobacterium
TAATTTCATTCGGCAAATCGCCAAAGGGCCGGCTAAATCCGTGGAGATTACCGCGAAAGGTGAGTTGAGCCAGCATCGCTGTGGTCCGTTGACCCTGGCTGTTTTAAAAGGGCTGCTTTCGGAAGCGAGGGAGGGCGTCAATTATGTAAATGCGCCTTCTATTGCGGACGAAAGCGGAATTGAAGTCAAGGAATCCGCAGTTAAAAAGGCGGAAAACTACCTGAACCTTCTGGAAGTGAAGCTAACCACGGTGGATGGGCAGACGCACACGGTTTCCGCAACGCTCATTTCCGATGATATTTTCCGCATCGTGGATGTTGATGGCTACCGGATGACGCTGGAGCCGACGCCTTACATTTTGATTACACCGCACCAGGATAAACCGGGCATGGTAGCGAAAGTTGCGACAGTGCTGGGTGGCGCCGGGGTGAACATTAGCGCCTTGCAGGTGGCAAGGCACGGTGGTGCCGCCGTTGGTGGCGAGTCCACGATGGTCTTTAACCTGGATAATGCGCTGACGGAGTCCTTATTGTCCGAAATTCAGGCGCTGGAAGGCATTTATCGCGTTCATTACGTTCGCTTATAAGATGATTTTGCCAACGGGTGCCTGAACCCGCGAATCGGCAAGCGCTAAGTCAAAGATCTCATTTAAGAAAAGTTAACCCTGGTATTGAGTTCATTCAATACCAGGGCTTTGCTTGGGATATTTTTGGATTTTCCAAAGGCGATCAGGGATGAAGCAATTCAAGTGTTTAGATTGTTTTTATATCTATATAATCCACTCCCATCCCTATTGTGTCATAAGACGTATGGCCAACCCGGTTTCTGAGCGGGGCTGGCCTTTTTCTTTTTCGCGAATCTGGAACCATGGATGGAAGGGAGTCGATGATGCTGGAATGATAAAGATATGTAAAGGATATCAATGAGGCGGTCAATTATCTAAAGTATATCGTTTTTATTCCAGTATAATTCGATACTCCCCACTCCCATCCCAATGTGACAAGTGTCCCTTATTTGACCGGCAGACCGCCGGTCTTATTTTTTTCTAAGGACTGCAACAAACCTATAAGGAAGCCCAGCCTGCTTGTTTGACAAGGCAAACATATATTAGCCTTCTGACAGCGAAGTGACCGGGAGATGGAAATTCCTTTCCTACCTCAAGCTGGCGGAGCCGTGGCCTGAAATTTCGTAGTCAAAGGTGAATTGGACAGGGATATCTGCACCCCGGTAGTTGGGAGGCAAAGGCCGAAACGGTGCTGAGGCGCGGACAGCTGCCAGTGCCGCCTGATCCGCATTGGGTGAGCCAGAGGACTGTTGAATCGTCAGGCTCAGGAGTCGGCCATCCCGGCTAATGCGGAACACGGCAACAACCCGTTTACTCCGATCTTCTGTCGGTGGGCTCCAGTTGCGCCGGATGCGGCGCTGTAATTCTGCAATATACGGACCGAAATCGGGTTCGGCTTCGGCGTCAATGCCGGGGCGTCCACCACCCCCTCCAGGAGAACCGCTTTGGTTGTAAGCACCATGCCCGCCGCTTCCACCACCACCGGCGCGACCTCCTGAGGAACCGCTACCACCCCGGCTGGGAGCGCCGGAAATGAGGCTGGGACCTGGACTGCCGCCAGAGCTGCCGCTACTTCCGCTGGAGGAACTAATGCCCGGTGTTTTGGCAACAGGGCCGCTGGTCGATAAAGCGGGATTGGGTGGCGCTGGCGTCCGGATGGTTGGTGCAACCGGGCTTGGAGGTAAAGCTGGGCTGGCATTAGCCACTTTCTCAGGTTTGGGCGCTTTAGGCATCGGTGGCGCTGGTGGCTGTGGTGTTGGCACCTGCTGAGAAGGTTGCTGCGCTCTGGCAGGAGACTGCGCAACTTTCGGCTGAGCCGGTCGAGCGGCTTGCCGTGGCGCTGGCTGAGGTTTTGCGGCTGGCTGGGAAGCCGCCCGGCTCGCTTTGGATGGTGCGCCCGCTGCCTGCTGAGGCATTGCAACGGGACGGTTTGCAATCTTTTTACCACCGGAACGACTGTCATGTTCTGCCCGGTTACGGGTAGGTTTACGAGGTTTCTCATTGGGCAGGTTGTCGACCAACACAAATTCCACATCTTTAGGCTTCATGGCCAGGCTTTCAAACCTGGGAATCAGCCCCAAAAAGCCGAGGATGGCAGAGGCCAGCCAAACGACGAGAGCCAAACCCACATGACCGCCCAGAGAAATAAAAATCCAGGGAAGCAGGTTGGAATCATGCGCCTTATTGGTATGGAGCCCTATACCGGCCGGCGCAGGCTGGGATGGTGCAATGGGTTGTGAGTATGGTGTTTTCACTGGCGACACTTCACTCGCTACTCTTTAAACCTAAAACAACTCAGCGGTTATGTTAGAGTTGGACTGTTCCCGATACCGGGTGTTTCTATTCTAGAATATTTTTTTACAAATCTTCAAACCTGAGTATGAGTCCCTCTTTCTTAGAACAGAGCGAGCTTTTGGTGACGGCGACTCGTCATCCGGTGCAGCTCCCCGAACTGTCAACGCGACGCGAAAGTTTGATTGAAAACCGGCACTGGGGTTGGGTTGCTTTGGCAAAACCCCTTCAACGCCGTCTCTATTGTACACCCGGAGCCGGACAGTTGGCTACTTTTTTCCGTTCCTCGGCAAAGCCGTTTCAGGCGTTTCCATTGGTGGCGGCAGGTTGTGCCGACCAGTTATCCACGGAAGAGCTAGCCGTGATTTGCGCTTCTCACACGGGATCGGAACGCCATATCGCTCTGGTTCAACAGATTCTTGGCAAGGCGAACCTGACGCCGGATGCCCTTCAGTGTGGCCCCCATCCGCCGCTGGATGACGAAGCCCGCCAAAAGCTCCGGGAGCAAGGCGTTTCTCCGACCAGTGTTCATAACAATTGCTCCGGCAAGCATGCAGGCATGCTGTTTTATTGCCGCGCTGCCGGTCTGGATACGACATCTTACCTCAATCCGAAGCACCCGCTGCAGCAATGTATCATAGAGGGGCTCCGCCGCTTTTCAGGTGTGCAGGAGATTCCACTGGCAGTCGATGGTTGTGGTGCGCCGGTGTTCTACCTGCCATTGTCCGCGATGGCAACTTTATATGCTCATTTAGGTTCTGAGGCGGCATTAGCGCCAATACGCCAGGCCATGACGGCGTACCCTGAACTGGTAGGCGGGGAAGGCCGGGTTGATACCGTGATTATGCAGGTCAGTCGCGGACAACTTTTGGCAAAAGTGGGTGCGGATGGCGTGCTTTGCGTCAGTCGGGTCGGACAGGGCGAAGGTCTTGCCGTGAAGTTGGCGGATGGATCAAATACGGTGCGTGATTTGGCCGTGGTGGCTATCTTGCATCGCTTGGGTTGGCTTGATGAAATCGCATGGCAGGATACACGGCTCCAGCC
>DATNQC010000352.1:0-4680 GCA_036702885.1 Oculatellaceae cyanobacterium
GTGTATGAAGCGCTCAAGTTGTCGAAAAGCGGACTCATTCTGCAACTGAACTGGCCCGTAATGCTGGTAGGCACAGCATTCTCTGCTATTGTCGGGTATTTCTGTGTGAAATACCTCATTCAGTTTGTTGCCAAGCACAGTCTGGTCGGGTTCGCTATCTACTGCTGGACGGTTGGCGCCGTGATGCTGGTGCTTCTACTTTCGGCTTCCGGCGGGAATGCGATTGGGTAATGTCTGTTTGACAAGCCTGCGCCACTTCGCCATACTAGGCCCGTGCGGCATTAAGTCAATCAACGAGGTAGCTTGTGGCGCGTATTTGTGTCCTCCTGAACAAGGACTTTTCCCATCAGACCAGGCTGATTCGGGAGCATGCCACGCTGCGGAACGCGGGATATGAAATCTCCGTGGTTTGCGCAATGGATACGCCGGGCAAGCCGGTGTATGAAACGCTGGAAAGCGGGGATAAAGTATGCCGCCTGTTGAAAAAGCGGTTGTATAAGTATCATCTGTTCAGTCTGCGGCTGGTGAAGTCGTTTTTCCGGGTGGTGAAAAACCATCCGCGCTCGGATTATGTCCACGTGCATGATCCGTCTGTTTTACTGCTGGGCTGGCTTTTAGCCAGAGTTTGGGGTGCAAAACTGGTTTATGATGCGCATGAATATTGGGATGCGCTCTTTGATGAAGAAGAAGCTCGCCTGAAGGCCAATGCATCGCTGAAGCCAGCGGAATGCGCTAGGAAATTATGCCAACTAGAATGGACTCGTCGCTTTGAAACCTGGGTATTGCCCCATTGCGATGCCGTAATTTCAGTCAATGACTCTATTGGCGAACGCATGCAGCAGAAAGTGGGTGGGCGCATTCGTCGTTACCTGACGCTGCGGAATTTTGCGATGCGGCGGGAGATTGAGCGAAGTCGGCGGCTGCATGAATATTTCGGTTTGCCGGAAAGTACGAAGATTGTTTTGTATCAGGGGCAAATTGCGGAAAAACGCGGACTGGGCAAGGCGGTTGAAGCGATGAAGCATTTGTCGGATCTGGATCTTCGGCTGGTGTTAATTGGTCCGGTTTTACCGGCGGATGAAGCGTTTTTCAACAAGATACTGGCGGATGTAGAGCAGTCTGAACTCAAAGGGCGGGTTTTGTATAAAGGTTTTGCACCGCCTAATGAGCTGTTGCAATGGACAGCTTCCGCGGATTTGGGCCTGCAACCCATCATTAACTGCAATATGAACCATTATCTCTGCCTGCCCAATAAAATTTTTGAGTATATCCAGGCGGGTTTGCCCATTGCAGCCTCTGCTTTCCCGGAATTAAAAAACATTGTGGAAGGGTATTCGGTCGGGTTAACCTTTGATCCAGACAATCCGGCGGATATTGCGGAAAAAATCCGTCGATTTTTTGATTCTCCGGAGTTGCAGGAGCAGTGTCGAGAAAACCTTCAGCGCGCTAAGCAGGAACTCTGCTGGGAGGTGGAAGAACAAAAGCTGGCGGATCTGTACCGGAGCTTTTAGAACGGTTTTAAGCTCGGTAAAGAAATGTTTGCATATGGGCGTTTTTGTTGTTTTAAGGGCTTTTCCAGACTAAACTAACCAATTACTCGACGTTGTCGGGGTAGGGTGGTATAAGCCTCGTTCTCGAGAAATTTCAAATAATCATATTCACGGACCGACGAAAAGGAACTTTGCATGCAAGTCTCGGAGCCTCTATCCCAGTTAACGCTGGAATCGGCTGAATGTTACACCGGGTGTCATAAAGATCTGCTATTGGAAAAAATTCGGAACACGACGGCAAAAGTAGCCATTATCGGTATGGGATACGTGGGGGTGCCGCTGGCTTGCTGTGTCGCCAAGTTGGGTTTTGAAGTCACAGGGATTGATTTGAATCCTCAGCGCGTCCGCCAGATTAACGAAGGGAAGAGCTATATTTCGGACATTTCCGATGACGAGCTTGGCCCCTTGGTTCAATCAGGCAAGATCAAGGCGGTAGACCAGTTTGACGTGCTGTCGGATATGGATGTCATTGTCATTTGCGTACCGACGCCGTTGACGAAGAACCGGGAGCCTGACATTTCCTATATTCGGAGCGCTTCGCTAGAGATTGCCAGACGGCTTCGTCCGGGGCAGTTGGTCACGCTAGAAAGCACGACCTACCCCGGCACAACGGAAGAAGTGATGCTGCCCATCCTGCAAACCAGTGGGCTGGAAGTCGGGAAGGACTTTTTCATCGCACACTCCCCTGAGCGTGTTGATCCCGGTAACGCACGCTATACCACCCATAACACCAACAAGGTGATTGGCGGTTATACGGAAGCCTGCCGGGAAGTGGCCGCGGAATTTTACCGCAAAAGCATTCTGGATATCATTTCCGTCAGTTCGCCGGGCTGTGCGGAGATGGTGAAAGTCTTTGAGAACACTTTCCGCGCGGTGAACATTGCTCTGGTGAATGAATTGGCGCTGCTGTGCGACAAAATGGGGCTGAATGTATGGGAAGTCGTTCAGGCAGCTTCCACCAAGCCGTTTGGCATGCTGACTTTCTGGCCCGGTCCGGGTGTGGGTGGCCACTGCATCCCAATCGATCCGTTCTACTTGACCTGGAAGGCGCATGAATACAACTTCCACACGCGCTTTATTGAACTGGCGGGTGAAATCAATTCTAATATGCCGCGCTTTGTCCGGGAAAAGATTATTCGCGCGCTGGGTCGGAATGGAAAACCGTTGTATGGCTCAAAAGTGCTGTTGCTGGGCGTCGCTTACAAGCGAGATTTGGGTGACTGGCGGCAATCTCCGGGCTTGGATTTGCTGCATGTTCTGCAGGAAGACAATGTGGAACTGAGTTATCATGATCCGCACGTGCCGGAGATTGAGGATCGCAATGGCAAGAAGTATTCTTCCGTTCCGTTGACCGAAGAAACGCTACGCAACGTGGATTGCGCCGTGTTGATCACCGATCACAGCGCGTTTGATTACCATTTCATCGTGGCGCATGCACCGGTGGTGGTGGATACGCGCAATGCCTGCCAACACGTATTGGAGCACCGGGAGAAGATTGAACTGCTATGAGCGTACTTTTGGTCGGCTGCGGCTATTGGGGTAAAAACTGGGCAAAAACGCTTGCCGCCATGGGTGAACTGGGCGCCATCTGCGAGCCTAGCGATGCCTTGAGATCCCTCTTGAGGGAAAGCTACCCCGATCTCCCCATTGAGGTTGACTTGCAAATGGCGTTGCAAATTCCAGGTATCGAAGCCGTGGTGATTGCCACGCCGGTGGTGACCCATCGCGCGGTGGCACAGGAATGCCTCCGGGCGGGTAAGCACGTTCTGATTGAAAAGCCCATGTCGTTACAGGCTTCCGAGGCTGCCGAACTGGTAGAACTGGCGGATTCGTCAGGTCTTGTGTTGGCGACGGGGCATCTCCTCATGTATCATCCAGCTTTGCTCAAGTTGAAAGAGATGATCGGCCGCGGAGAATTGGGCGATATTTTGGCTGTGCAGTGCACCCGCGTGAACCTGGGCAAGGTTCGCAACGAGGAAAATGTGTGGTGGAGCCTGGCACCGCATGATTTGTCCATTATCAGTCTGTTGTTGGAAGAGCCTTTACAGCCGACGGGCGCTTTAAAATTGAATCCACTGGGCCGCTCGGGTGTTGAAGATACCGTGTATGCCGCTTTCCGGACGCTTTCTGGGCGTGAAGCGAGCGTGCAGGTCAGTTGGTTGTCTCCTTACAAAAAACATGAGACGCTGGTGATTGGCACGCAGCAGATTGCCGTTTTTGATGATGCCTTGCCGTGGGAGAAAAAGCTCTCTGTGTTGCCCTATACGCTGGAACGAGACGGCGAGATGGTGTCCGGTTTGACACGGGAAGAAAGTATTGCTATTTCCTATGAGCCGGGTGCTGACTTGCTGACGCGGGAAGCAGAAGCCTTTTTGCAGGCTTGCCGTGGACAGCGTGCGTCTTTACCCAACGATGGTCGCAATGGCCTGGAAGTTGTGCGATTGTTGGAAGATGTGCAAACACGCCTGAATCAACAGAAAATCCCTTGCCCCGTATAGAGAGAAAGCTTTATGACTACTGAGTCCTCCCCCGCTAAACCCGATTATTTTGTGCATGAATCGTCCTACGTGGATCCCCCGTGCGAGATTGGGGCCGGGACGACCATCTGGCATTTTTCTCATATCCTAAAGAATTCAAAAATTGGCAAAAACTGTAAGATTGGCCAGAATGTGGTGATTGGTCCCTCGGTGACGATTGGGAATAACGTCAAAATCCAGAACAACGTGTCCGTATATACGGGCGTAACGCTGGAAGATGACGTGTTTTGTGGGCCAAGTATGGTTTTTACCAATGTATATAACCCACGAAGCGCTATTCCGCGGAATACGGAAGCGGATTTCCTCCAGACGCTGGTGAAACGAGGAGCGTCGATTGGGGCTAACGCTACAGTAGTCTGTGGGAATACCATTGGCGAGTATGCGTTTATTGGCGCGGGCGCGGTGGTAACGCGGGATGTTCCGGACTTTGCCCTGGTATACGGGAATCCAGCACGGCAGCATGGTTGGGTTTGCGTCTGTGGGGAGCCTTTGGGCGAGATTGCGGATTCTGCCCAGTGTCCGGTATGCCAGCGCCAGTATGCGTTAAAAAACGGTGCGCTTGCGCTGGTTGTTCCAGAAGTGATGTCATAACC
>DATNQC010000374.1:0-5241 GCA_036702885.1 Oculatellaceae cyanobacterium
GCCTTGGAGCGATAGCGTTTTACGTGCTCAGGAATTGGTGCTTCATCAAACAACCATTGAAAAATCCGAAGACAACTGTTTAACACTTTTTCATAATGTTCCGGCCGCTTGGTCATGCCACCGGTATGCAGGCGGTATTGATAAACGTAGTCGCTTAGGCACTTAACTTGATTGTAGTTGTGCAAAAACATGCGGACATAAAATTCATAATCTTCTGCGCTGTAGAGCGATTCATTGAAAAAGCCAATGGCTTCGCGTGCTTCTCGTCGGAGCATGAGCGCAGACAGGAGGCAACTGATGTGGCTGGTGACGATATTTTCCCAGGAATGAGTATAACGCGGGTTGGGATAATAAGCGGGCTCGCCGGGTTTGGCGTTTTTTCGGGGGGCGAGCGGAATGGCAGGGGCTAATGGCCGATCTTGCTCATCGATATGGGTGGCAAAGCCGTAAACTGCAATCAGCCCTGGGTTCTTTATCAGGGGGCGGGACAGTTTGGCCAAGGTGTCCGGAAAGTACAGATCATCCGAATCTAGAAACGCGATTAGAACACCCTGAGCCAGTCGTAATCCGACATTTCGGACGCCTGCGGGGTGCCCGATACGTTCGCAGCGGTGATATTTGATTCGCGTGTCGGAAAAACGCCTAACTACCTGACCGGTTCCATCCGTCGAGGCGTCATCAATGACGAGAAGCTCCCAGTTCTCGTAGGTCTGAGCCAAAACCGACTCAATGGCTGCACCGATAAAGCGTTCGGTGTTATGCGCGGGCATAATGACGGAAATCAACGGCTGCTTCATGCAATTGGCTCCGTGCTTCGACGTTCCTTTCCAAAGGGCAGCGCCAGACCTCTGACCTTGCTTTGTAAAACTGTCGTTAAACGTTGTTTTTCATCTTCCGTTGCGTTGAACGCAAGCCAGAGGAGGCTGCCTGAGAAGATCACCGCGAATCCAGTCAGTCCCATTGGAATCAGCAGCTTCCAGTGAATGGGTGACATGGGAGTCCATGCCTTGACGATTTGGATAATGGCAAATGCAATCAGGAACGAGGGCAGTGTCTTCAGGTGGACCGCTTTCAGGTAGGCTTTCAAAGAAATCTGGAGGTGCTGGCAAGTAGTGCGGATAAGTCCAGCCTGATGCTGGATGACTTGCGGAATCAGCGTACCCAGCACGACCCCAAGCACACCCAGGAACTGGACCAGGATGATGCTGAGAATCAGATTGGCGGCGGCGGCAAGCAAACTGGAGCGTGTTAAGTAGGGTTGATGTCCCCAGCTAAACAGCCATGTGTTGGCGGGGATTTGCAAGACGCCACTCAGGACACACGGAATGGTGGCGAGCAATACCGGGAAGGTCTGTTCCACGGAAACCCGTTTTGCTGAAAACAGCGCAAGTAGCTCCGGGTGGAATGACCAGACCAGGATGGTTAATAACCCCGCAAATACATGGAGGAAGCTGCTGAGGCGCAGGAACAGTCGGGCGGCTTCCGTGCGGTCCTGTCGAGCAGCCATGCCGGAAAATAATGGGAAGGCGCCGACAGACATCTTGAGGCAGATTTGAATGGTGAGGCCCAGCATCCGCATGACCAGATCGTACACGCCCACGGCGGCAAGCGGCAGGAAGGCGGCGATGATCAACGTGTCAATTTTGTGGGAAATCAGAATACTCAGGTTGATGGTGAGGGAATGACCGCATAAACGAGCGACTTCCTTAAACGCGCTGGGACAGAAGGGGAGCTTGAGACGGAACAAAGCAGATTCTAGCCGTAAGGACTGCGTGAGCAGCAGGGCAAAGCGCAGGCACGCGCTCAGCAGGCGGAAGGCGATAATGGCCGGGAGATCGTATCCGCCTAAAAGCAGTAGAATGGCACCGACGCTGGACAATAGGGTATATATGGAATCCGCAATATTTGTCCAGCGGTGTTCACAGTGGGACAACAGCACCACCTCAAAATAGCGGGCGTAGATGCCGAGGGCCGCTTCCAGGATGGTCAGTGGCAAGCCCCATGCCATGAGACTGCTAAACAATGGCTTGACCTGAAAGAAACTGCCAAAGCAAGCGGAAAAACCAAGACCGATGACTAAAAATAGCAGGGACACAGAGGCAAACAGCGCATGTCCAACATCCAGATAGGCCTTTTTTTCGCTTGAGTTTGCGCTGCCGCTCACCAGCTTCACCAGTGCGTTGCTCGCTCCCAAATCAAGGAGCGCTGCAATTTCCAGAATGCTGACCAGCAGGATATGAAGACTAAAGACCTCAAGCCCCAGTTTGGAAATGAGGAGCGGAACAACAGCAATGCCAAACGTTGTCTTAAGAACTACGCTACCCGCGCCGCTGAGCATCCCGATGATATGACGGTTGGTAAAGCTCATTGTACGGCCTCCTGATGGGTTTCGCGGAGGGCCAGGCAGTACAGAATCGCGCAAAGCAGCCAGTACAGCATGGGTGCATCAAACATGTAGGACATTTCATCAAAACCGCAGGCGATCAAAAAGTACAGGCTCAGCGTCAGGATGATGGTATGCTCCACTCTCAGGCCCGATATCAGGCGATGGAAGCTATGGCGAATGGATTGCCAGCACAGGGCTAGCGTGCAGGCGAACATGGAGTAGCCCACGATGCCCAGATCATAAATCAGCGCCAGATAAGCGTTATGCACCAGAATGAGCGGCTTGGCGTTTTCAGAATCACTGTAGCTGACACGGAACAGCAGTTCATTGGCGGCGGTGTAGCCGTGCCCGAACAGGATGCTGGTGGTGCTGATGCTGGCAAGCAATTCTTGCCATACGGTAGCGCGCCAGTTCATGCTTTGAGTTTGCTCCATCCGGGATTCCAGAACAGAGAGGAAGCTTTCCCCTGTCAATGCCTGGAAGCCAAACAAGCCCAGCGGTATCAGAACAACGCTGGCCATGGCGATTTTCAAAAAGCCGCGCCGCACTTCGGGGACACTCAGGTTGAGCAGCAACAGCAGCACGGCGCAAATGGTGTAGACGCCCAGCGCTGTTTTGGAAAGTCCCAGCAGGAATGCAACCCCATTGATGGCGATGCCGCCGAATAACAGCCAGCCCGGCAGACGATTGGCGCGCTTGCCCTGGTAGTAACAAAACAGTCCCAATAGATAGAGCATCAAAATGCCCATGTGGTGGGCGTACATGTTGGGGTGGCCGAAAATGCCAACAGCACGCGTAAATCCGTCAATGGGCATGCTGGTCAGGCCGAACGGAAATCCAAGAATCGTTACCAATGCTTCCAGTCCGCTGATAATGATGAGCGCCTTGTTGAAGGTGTCAAACAGTCCTTGGGGATGACGGGCTTTGAGCGTGGTGATTCCGGCAACCCACATGGCAAGCAGGCAGTAAAAGTAGGCGAAAAGTTGCATGATGCCGATGGATCCGTCTTCATCGCCGCTTTTGGCAAAAGCCTCTGCATCGGGATTGAAAAACATGGCATAAAGCAGCAGCCATCCGAAAAAGAGTAGGTAAAACAGGCTCCAGGACATATGCTGGCGGATCAGATGGCGATACTTAAGGCTGACCCACAGGCAGGGGAAGGCTAAAGAGACTACCAGCAGAGGACGCAGGTGGAGATTGACTCCCACGCTGAGCAGTTGGCTGTTGAGGTAGGCGACCAGCGGCCAGGCCAGCGCAATAAATGCGACCAGGATCTGCGGGCGAGCTTGTACGAAACGAAAGTACTGTAGGTAGGCCACGCCGCCAATCAAGCCGCCAAACAGCATCATCAGTGTTTTGTATTGAAAGAGCGATGAGAGTGGCCCACTGAGTGTTTGCACCCCGATAGCCGGCAGGATGATCAACCCGAACAGGGGCAGCAGAAAGGCCAGCAGGACGGACACCGTGAACGCGAGCTTCTTTGTGGACTGGGTCGGAATGGCCTGCATGTGAGGGCAACGCTCCGTTCTTTACTGGTGAGTGTCCTGGTAATCTCTCAGAACGCTTCTCAAGGCGGCGGCCAGATCGCCTGTTTTCCTGCCCGGCGCATGCATGTACGGGTTATCCTTGATGGTTCTGGTGCGCGGATCTTCATCCACCACTTCCGCGTAGACTTCTGGCGCCTTGCTTTGAGACTGCGGGCCGTATGGGCCGGTTGCATACAACGGATGTCCCTGGATTGGGCTGCTTGCTGGAACCAGGGCGCTGAATCGGGAGCCATTGGCGCGTGGCGCGCGAACGCTTACAGGCGTCACGCTGGGCTGGAAATGCTCGCTTTCCTCCTCGTCAATGCTTTCCAGCCAGGCCGGAGCCTCGGCTCCTTCCGTGAACAATACCTGCTCCTTCAGCACGGCGAGGGAGACGCCGCTCAGCACGCCGATGACTAGACTGAGCACCATCAGGTGGGAGCGTGTCGGGAAGTCGGGCTTATCTGGTAAATGCGGCGCATCCACCACGAACACATTACTGAGCGTTTGCTCTTCCTTGAGCTTGCCTTCCAGCACCTTCTGGCGGAGTTGATCCAATGCCATGCTGAGCGAGTTTTCCCGCTGCGTGATCATGGTCAACTCTTGCGCCATTTTCGGGAATGCTCGAATTTGTGAATCTAATTCCCCCAGTCTGGTGCGAAGTTTGGTGGCTTGCGCCCGCAGATCTTCCACTTCCGAACGGACAGTGACCATGTTGGCGATGAGCTGGTTGTGAGCCGTGCCACCCATGATGCCGGTTGTGAGTTTTTGGTTGCTGCCCAGCGTGCGCTTTTCCTCAGCGCGGATGTTGGCGCGCATCTGGATAATTTGGGCAAAAGTTTCCTGCGTTGTGGGATGGCTTTCACCCAGTGAAAGCAATTGCTGTGAATACTGCTGTTGCAGTCGGTACAATTCTTCATACAGCCTGCCTAGCGTTTGATTTTGCCCCACGGAGATCGACTGAACCGCTTTTTCGGGCGTCATTCCCAGGACTTTTTCGTATTCTGCGAGTTGTTCTTCCTTGCCGCGACGGGCAGCTTCTATCTGGTTCAGTCGATTGCTCAATTCCAGACGGGTTTCGCTCAGGCTGATGCCTTCCCGATCCGTATTCACAGTGCCCATCCGGCTTTGGAAAGCGCTTTTTTGCTCCCGGATGGCTTCAAGCTGCGCTTCAATCTCCTCGACCTGACGGCCTAAAAAGTGAGTCCGGCTAACCTGTTCTTCCTTGTTGAGATCGCGGCTGGCGTTTTGGAAGGCCTTGACCACGGTTTCCAAGACTTCTTTGGCAATGCGCGGATTGCTCCAGGAAAACTGGATGGAGATTAAGTC
>DATNQC010000385.1:0-2479 GCA_036702885.1 Oculatellaceae cyanobacterium
GTCGGTACCCGTGGCACCGGCCGCCGCAAGGAAGCCGTTGTCCGGGTGCGTCTGGTTCCCGGCAATGGATTGATCCTGATCAACGGAAAAACACTGGAGCAATACCTGGGAGCCCGTCAATCCCTGCATGTGTGGGCAAAACAAGCTTTGGTTGCTGCCGGTGTTGAAGACCGCTACAACGTACTCGTGAATGCGCAAGGCGGCGGTATCGTCGGTCAGGCGCAAGCAATCCGTATGGGCGTGGCTCGCGCGCTGTCGGAAATCAGCCCCGAGTACAAGCTGGTGATGCACAAAGAAGGCTTCCTGACCCGCGATTCCCGCGTGAAAGAAAGCAAAAAGTACGGTCGCAAAAAAGCACGCAAACGCTTCCAGTTTTCCAAGCGTTAATCGACGATTATTGCAGATTCAAAAACACCCCGTCATCAACGGGGTGTTTTTTGTGGGATGCTTCGCATTTAGTCCTGAGCGCTTTTGGTCTCCCGAAAGGGATGTGGCATACTGGCCAGCATGCGCATCATGTCCGCTTCCATCTGATCGACCAGGCGTTGCACGAAGCCTTTCTTGTCGGCTTCGTAGGTGGCAAAATGCTCCTTGAGGTTGATGATGTTGCCCAGTTTGACCATGGCAACTCTTGGATGGCTCAGCAGCGTTCGCCCAAAGACTTCCCGCTCCAGGCGTAAAATCATCTCGGCCATGCGTTCCGCGCTGTGGTTTTCTCTCAGGTATTTCTCATCATAGGTCAGGAAGCAGGCCACGCGGTCCAAATCATAATAGAACTCACTGAGCGCCATCCGGAAATGGTTGACCTGACGCTTTTCATACTCCGTGAGTTCACCCGGCTCGTCATAGGTATGAATCAGACGATCCATCGTGTTGCGGATTTCCCGCATGCGATCAATCAGCGATTGTTCCGGTTTGGGTTTGAGATCCAGGAACAACTCCATCTTTTTCAGCACCCGGTTTTTCATGGCGTCAATCCGTTGGGTGAGTGTTGTGCCGGGGAGTGGCACCATCTGATGCATTTCTTCCTGAATCCTCAGAACGGCCTCCCCAACGGCGCGCAGACGGCTGTAATGATCGCTGTCCGGCGGCGGGGTGACGCCAGTGGCTTTTTCCAGCCCTTGCAGGGATTTTTCGATTTTTGTCTCGATGCCCGGCTTGTAAAAGTACTTGATGGCAACCGGCATCGTATAAATTTCAGGAAAATCTTCTGTTCCAGCTTTGCGCGCTTCTTTGGCCAGTGATTCCTGCGCCCAGTAGGCCAATTGCAGGACGCCAGGTTCAAACGGGATTAGCACGTCGTTTTCTCGAGAAATTTCCCCTTCAATGAAAATCACCAGGCGATGCTTGCCTTCCATCAGGATTTTTTTCGTGGTCAGAAACGATTCCCGATCCGCCGCGCCCCGAATGACCGAATAAGTTCCCAGCCTGCGCAGCACCCAGCCGCGAAAGCCGAATTCCCAATCAAAAACCTCGCGCGCGGCCACAAAAGGGAAGACTTCATTCAGTCGCATGCCTATGTCAAAAATCACCGCCGGTTCATCCCCCGTGGGATGGTTGGGCAAGAGCAGCATGCGTTTTCCCTGGTATAGGCGGAGCGTTTCAAGATCATTGGGATCAATTTGAACAGACAAACCGCCGAACAGGTGGCGTTTGAGCCATGGAAAGCAGAACCGTGTCAGCGCAACGACAAACGGGTTCATGATGGGTGACATGAAAGCGCGTCGTGACAAAAAACCCCCACCTTTCCTTTTGGGAAAACCACCAAAACCGATAGCCCTATTGTATAACGAAATACCACTGCTTCGCTTCATGCAAGGCGAGCAGATAATGGCGTCTTACCGAATGAGTGCGGTTCGTAAAAAGGGCTTACTGAGGCAGCAGTTGCGTGGTGATCAGCCACCAGAGCGCAGCCGCAGCAATAAACAGGGCAAGCGTGATCAGCGGGAAAAAGACGATCATAACCTTTTCCGGATTGTCTTTCAGCATAGACCGAAGCCTTTCTCTATAAACAAGGGGATCAAAGTATCCCTATTGTATACCAAGCGTGGATCGCACAGAACTTTGGCGGGGGATAATGTCTGTTCTATACTTTGGGGCAAAGCACTGCATAGGAGTGACTGACGTGTTCCCCCCGGATGTCCGCTTTCTGACGGCGCAATGGGTCCTGCCTGTTGAATCGGAGCCCATTGAAGGGGGCTTTGTGGCGGTCGCCTCCGGAAAAATTCTGGAGATGGGGCGCATTGGGGATTTACCATCGGGGTTTTCAGCGCCTGAACCCACGCCGGGTAGTCTTTTGACGCCGGGGCTGGTCAATACCCATCTGCATCTGGAGCAATCTTACCCGGAAATGACGCCAAAACCACCAGGCACGGATTTTAGCGAGTGGCTGCTGGCCGTAGTCCGCCAAAACCGCGAACAGGGGCAGCCGGAAGCAAAGATGGCGCGCGCGCAGAAAGGTTGCGAGGAGCTATTGAGC
>DATNQC010000392.1:0-7345 GCA_036702885.1 Oculatellaceae cyanobacterium
CCCCGCAGGAAATAGCGCCGGATTTGCGCCAACAACGACCAAACTCAAAAAAGAAAACGCAGCGCTCGAAGATCCTTACTTCGAAATGAAGGCCAATGTTCACCGGCGCCTGATTGAAGAGATTGACCTCAATCAGCTTACGGAAAAGAACGGCCCAGGCCTCCGCGAGCAAATCAAGGACGCCATCAACCATTTGGTCATGCAGGAAAGCACCCTGCTCACCGCATCCGAGCGGGATCGCCTGGTGGAGGATATCCTGAACGAGGCGATGGGCCTGGGACCGCTGGAACAGCTTCTAAGGGACAATTCCATCACCGAAATCATGATTCTGGGCCCGCATCTCGTTTATGTGGAGCGGGATGGAAAGCTCACAGAGTCCAAGGTTCGGTTCAAGGACGATGCGCATCTGCTGCAAATCATCGATCGCATTGTCTCCGCCGTGGGTCGGCGGGTGGATGAAACCCAGCCACTTTGCGACGCCCGCTTGAAAGACGGTTCCCGTTTCAACTGCGTCATCCCACCGCTGGCGCTGGACGGTCCTTTGGTCACCATCCGGAAGTTCTCCAAAGATCCTTTTACAGTCGATGATCTCATCGGCTTTGGAACGCTCACCCCAGCCGCTGCGGAATTATTGCGGGGTTTTGTCAAAGCCCGCCTGAACATTGTTATTTCCGGTGGGACAGGCTCCGGTAAAACCACGTTGCTCAACGTACTCTCCAGCTTTATTCCGGATGACGAGCGTATCGTCACCATTGAGGACACAGCGGAATTACAGCTTCAGCAAAAGCACGTGGCCCGGATGGAAACGCGCCCGGCCAACCTGGAAGGGAAGGGCGAAATCACCATGCGGGATCTGGTCAAAAATGCTCTCCGGATGCGACCTGAACGCATTGTGGTGGGTGAGTGCCGTTCCGGGGAAACGCTGGACATGCTGCAAGCCATGAACACCGGCCATGATGGCTCCTTGACCACGCTACACGCCAACTCCCCGCGCGACGCCATCCGCCGAATGGAAACCATGGTCATGATGGCAGGTTACGACCTGCCTCAAAAGGCCATCCGGGAGCAAATCGCGTCCGCCGTCAACGTTATCATTCAGGCCAGCCGTCTAAGCGACGGGAGTCGCCGTGTGATGAACATCACAGAAGTGGTGGGCATGGAAGGCGAAGTTGTTCTCCTTCAGGATATTTTCCACTTTGTGCAATATGGCGTGGATGAAAACAAGAAAATTATCGGTGAATTCAAACCCACCGGCATTCGCCCCCGATTCCTGGATGTCTTGAAAGCTGAAGGAATCCATGTGGACGAGTCGCTGTTTGAAGTGTAATCACCAATGTTTGAGGAAGTGCGATGAATACAGACGTATTGATAAGCCTAGTCCCCGGCGCTAGCGTCGCTTTTCTCATCATCGGGCTTTACAAGACTTTTCTGGAAAAGCAGGTCCAGGCTCAGGAGCATATTCAGGAGTTACTGGGTAAACAGAAGTCCAACGTCAATCCACTCACAGGACGCGATCATGATTCCATCCTCAAAAAGCGAAAAAAGAGTAAAAATGCCCAGCCCAGCCGAATCGATCAATTGGAGATTAAGCTAGAGCGGGCCAATCTATTGATCACGGCTAATGAATTCCTGCTGATTTGCATGGGTTGCGCAGTTTTGGTCGGACTAATCGTTCATTTCTGTTTTGGGCAAAATTGGCTGCTTTCCATTTTGGGTGGCTTCTGTGGCGCAATTTTGCCTTATGGGTACTTGCTATTGCGCATTATGCTTCGGATGAAAAAGGCCGCCGCGCAATTTTCAGATGTTCTGGACGCCATGGTGAACGCCTTTAAAACCGGTTTTGGCTTCAGTCGGGCGGTTCAGATGGTTGCCGATAATTTCGATGACCCCTGGGGAACCGAATTCGGAAAAATGGCGGCAGAAATGAATTTAGGGGCTTCTCAGGAGGATGCGTTATACAGCCTGGCAAACCGGATCCCCTCCCCGGACGTTGATTTATTCGTCACGGCCCTGCTCATCCAAAAAGAAACTGGGGGCAGCATGGCGGAACTTCTCGGCAATCTAAGCAAAACCATCCGGGACCGTTATAAACTCTTCCAGAAAATCGGCGCAATTTCAGCACAGGGCAAATTATCCGCCGGTATCGTGTGTTTCGTTCCATTCCTGCTATGTGGCATTATGTTCACCTTTCTGCCGGATGCCATGATGAAATTCGTCACCAACCCCATCGGGATTGTCCTGCTGGTCCTGGCAGGTTTCTGGATGATTTGCGGCATCGGTGTGCTGTTCAAGATTGTGCAAATTGAGGTGTAACCATGGATGCCCTGTTGCCTATCATCTGTATCGGACTCACAATCGTGTTCCTGCTGCTGGGCATCAAGTCCAACCAGGAAGATCAGAAGGTGCTTTCCAGAATTAGCGAGTTAAGCCAGAAAAGCGTGTCCAAAAAGCCGACGATGCGCAAAAAACAGTTGGAAAGCAGCTTTGGAGAACGCGTGCTTTTTCCGCTGGCGCAAATGGTGTTTGAGCGCACCCAAAGCATTATTCCACTTAGCAGCAAATCCTGGGTCAAAGCCAAACTGATTCAGGCAGGTTACCAAAAGCCCCATTACCCTAAAATATTTTTGGGAATTCAATTACTGTGTACTATCACGCTTTTTTCCGCCATTTTCGGCTTTTCAGCATTATTCGGCAAAATAAACGGTGTCATGGGGTTGATGATTGCCATCGCATTCGGCATTGCCGGTTACGGGTTACCCATGTTGTGGCTGGTGCAGCAAGCCCAAAAGCGCCAGGAAGGCATTCAGAAATCACTCGCGGATTTTCTGGATCTACTGGTCATCTGCGTGGAAGCCGGTTTGGGGTTTGATGTGGCCATTAACAAAATCACCAACCTCAAAACGGTCAAGACTTCTTCTTTCTTACGGGAGGAACTGATCCGCTACACCAAGGACATCGGTTTTGGACGCCCGCGCAAGGAAGCTTTGCTGGATATGGCGGAACGCACAGGGGTTGAAGACTTCAACAGCATTATCAACGCCATTGTTCAGTCTTACGAAATGGGAAGCAGCGTTGCGCACACCCTACGAGTTCAGGCGGACGCCCTCCGGGTCAAACGGCTCACAAAGGCGGAAGAGAAAGCCAATAAAATTCCGGTCAAAATGGTCATCCCCATCTACGTCTTTCTGTTTCCCGCCATTTTCACCTGCATTTTTGGCCCCATCGGCATGGTCATGCTGGAGGCTATCGTGAAAATCTTTGCCACCAGTAGCGGCTTAAGTTAAACGATGCGTCACGGAAGGTATATTAGCGGAAAGAGTGTAAAAATAACACTTTCCGCGATTTTTACTTTTAAAGTTTTGCTTTACAAATTGCACGAATTTTATTAGGATAGTGGTGAGTTCAATCTCAACATTTTGACTCCAATCTACCAACAACTTTTTAGCAACTGCAAGATTTAAGAGAGACATGGTTCGGGTATAAGCAATCTATCTGGCCTGTTTTAATGTGCCCGTTTGCTTTTATCCCAACGCATAAACAGATTGGTGACGAGTGAGGTAAAAACAAGCGGGAAATTCCCGCTTTTTCTTTTTCTTAGCAGAATCGAAATTGTAACAAAGTCGTTATATTCCGCAATTGGAACCACCTTTCGTGTTTTTATTTTAATTAGAGATAGCAGATTCAGATTTCCCGAGGATCATTGCTTTGACAACCATTAATCCGTTTAATCCTCTTTTTGGAAGCAAGCAATTGACATTTGGCGCGCAACGCCCAGGCGCTGACCCATTTCGGGATAACGGCGCCGCTAGCTATGCTGCCCATGCGGCAGGCGCACCACAACGGCTTACGCCCCAGTTTGGTGTACAGCCAACCTCCGGCACTGCTGGCGCACAACCTTTAGGTGCCAATCCTTTTAAAGGCGATGAGCTAGCTCGCTTCAAACAAGATATGGCCAGTTTCAAAGGGAATCTTGCCGCTCCGGCCTTGCCACACACGGCAACTTGGGGTATCACCGCCTAAATAAAAGACTTAAAGCAAACGAGAGGCCTTTGGGCCTCTCGTTTTGTTTTGGGCGTCAAATCAAATATCTTTGACAGGCCGAAAAGCGCTGTTTATATTACACTCTCGCTATGAGCTTTGAAGTGGACATCATCCAACGCATTGCCCAGCTAACCGGACACCCACCCGATCTGGCAGATGATGCCTATTGGAATCCCAATACCCGGCAAATTCTGACGACAGACTTATTAGTGGAAAGTCGACACTTCAGCCGGGCGTATTGCTCACCAGAGGATATCGGCTGGAAGGCTGCTGCGGTGAATATCAGTGATATTGCTGGTATGGGCGGCCAACCGGAATCCCTGCTGGTTTCGCTTGGCTTGCCAAATTCCATTGGGCTGCCCTGGGTGGAACGCCTATACAGCGGTATTCTATCCTGCTGCACGCAATATGGGTGCCGGTTGGTTGGCGGGGATACCGTCAGCAGTGATTGCGTTATCATCAACGTGACAGCTGTCGGATCTTGTCGGGAAGGGCATCATGTGGGACGGCGCATGCAAGCGCAAGCAGGGGATTGGATTATCGCAACGGGCTACCACGGCCTGAGTGCAGTAGGTTTGCAAGTGCTGCAAGGCGATCAGGCCAATTATGATCAAGCCAAATCTGCCCACCGACGACCACAACCACGCGTCACGGAAGGGCTTCTCCTTTCCAGATACTTTAGCCGATACGCCTTGATGGACAGCAGCGATGGGCTTGCGGATGCACTCATCAAAATCGCGACAGCCAGCAACGTCAAATTGATTGCCAATCGCGCCAAAATTCCTCTCCATCCGGAAGTTAAAGCCTTCGCCCAGATGCACCAACGCGATCCGGTTGAGCTGGCCCTTTATGGCGGGGAGGATTTCCAACTCGTTGCAACCGTACCGCCGAATTGCCTGGAGCAAGTCCCCAACCTACTGGCGTCTTTTCATGTGGTAGGGCGGGTTGAAGACGGTGAGCCCGGTGCATGGCTGGAAACACCGGGCGATAAGCAGTTGATTCCGCTGAGATTGGAGCAGACTTATCAGCATTTTTCGGAGCATCGCCATGACTGAAGCCTGGGCTGTGATTGTCGCCGGAGGCAGCGGTAGCCGGTTTTCATCGACTCAGGATAAGCTGCTTGTTCCCGTAGCTGGAAAACCTGTTCTGCAAAGAACGCTGGAAGCTTTTCTGGCAACATCCGACATCGCTGGTATCGTTCTGGTTGCCGCCTCCGACGCACTGGAGACTTACCAAACGCTCGTACAAACGGCGTTTCCAATGCCCAGAGTCCCAGTTCTCCTGACTTCCGGGGGTAGCACCCGCCGCGATTCGGTTTATCAGGGTCTACTTGCATTGCCTCAAAACGTAGACCTCGTGGCGATTCATGACGCCGCCCGACCGCTGATCACGCCGGATTTAATCACCGCAACCATGCATGCGGTGCTACAAGGCGCAGCGGGCGCCATTTTGGGGCTTCCCATTGTGGATACCGTCAAAAGTCTTGATCCGGCAACCGGCCACATCCGCAACACCATCGATCGGAACACGCTTTGGCGAGCGCAAACGCCGCAAACTTTCCGTCGGGAGATTATTGTAAAAGCGCATCAAATGGTGCCTGCAGAAACACCTGTCACCGATGACGCCCAACTACTGGAGCTGGCCGGCTTGGGGCCTATCCTTCCCATACCGGGAGACGAACGAAACCTGAAAGTAACCACCCCACCGGATATTCAACGCGCCGAAGCGTTTTTAGCCGGAAGCCCTTAACAACCGACAAGTCGCACAAAACCTTACGGTATAATGACCTGGTTGGCATCAACAGGAGATGGGTATGCTCTCTTTCATCAAAGGGTTGCTGGTTGAAAAGGCGACAGAATCGCCGAAAGGGGCCTATTTTCTGGTGGACGTCCACGGTGTTGGCTTTGAGGTATTGAGCAGCCATCGCTCCATTGAACAAAGTCCACCGCCTGGACAGGAAATTCTTCTGTACACCAGCATGATCGTCCGGGAAGATGCCATGTTTCTGGTCGGCTTCGCCTCGCGGGAGGAAAGAGATCTATTCAACATTCTGCAAAGCGCCTCAGGCGTCGGCATTAAAGTGGCGCTGGCCTTGCTGTCCACACTTTCCGTGTCGGAAATTGTCCAAGCGGTTGTCGCCAATAATCATCCAGTTTTGAGCCGGGCAAAAGGCGTGGGCTCCAAGCTCGCTCAAAAAATTGCGCTGGAATTGAAAGAGAAAATGCTCAACTGGCGTCCGATGGATGCCGGGCTACCAACTGCTCACGAAGGGTTCCGCCCCAATACGGAGGCCTGGCGCGAGGCAGAGTCCGTGCTGCTGTCTCTTGGCTATCAACCGGATGAAATTTCCCGCAGCTTCAAGTCTATCAACGAGCAGCTACCGGAAGACGTCTCTTCCGAGGAGTTGCTTCGGGAATCACTCCGCTGGCTGGCTCATTCCGTTTGAGGCTGCCCCGTCAAAGCGTGACGGATATTGCGCTGAAATCCGGATAATTTGGCGCGCTTAACAGGGCTTTTCCGATACGCCTCCCGGAATTCCTCTTCCGTCAGGCTCAGAAGCTTTTGCGGCTCCGGATTCTGATTCAACGGGCGCGGTTGAAACTCTGGCTCTTCTGTGGCACGGGCAAATTTGATATTCCACGGGCAGACTTCCTGGCAAATATCACAGCCAAACGCCCATCCATTCAGGTTTTCCGCAATGGCAGGGGGGAAACTTTCCGCCTTGGATTCAATAGTCCAATAGGAAATACACCGATTGGCATCAATAACGCTGTCCTGAACAATAGCGCCCGTGGGGCAGGCATCCATACAGCGACGGCAGGCTCCACAGTGATTTGGTTCCGGCTGCACGTCATAATCCAGCACGATATCCAGCAGCAGCTCCCCTAGGAACACCCAGGACCCCAGGCCTGGAATAATCACATTCCCGTTTTTTCCCATCCAGCCAATCCCGGCCTGAACAGCCAATGGCTTTTCCAGAATGGGCGCGCTATCCGTTAAAGCCCGTCCTTGCACATTCGGCGCAACTTTCTGAATTTCAAGCAACAGTTGCTTCAGTCGCTTTTTCACCACATCGTGATAATCAGTCCCGCGAGCATAGCGCGCAATTTTGATTGAATCTCCCGGAGGCTCGGGCGTGTAATAATTCATCGCCACACACACGATGGATCGCGCCCCTTCCATCAGGCTGCCCGGATTCAGCCGCTTTTCCATGTGGTTCACCATCCATTGCATGTCTCCCTGATACCCCCAGGCCAACCATTGCTGTAGCTTGGCGGCAGTATCCGTTGAAACAGGCTCTGCC
>DATNQC010000398.1:0-3871 GCA_036702885.1 Oculatellaceae cyanobacterium
CATGGTTACACTCCATACTCCTGAAAAATAACCAGGTTGCTGCGGTGGATCACTTCCTCGCGCTTGGCAGATTTGCCATTAAGAACCTCGGCGATGCGATCACTCGTCAACCCTTTGATTAAATCGATTTCCTCGCTGGAAAAGTGTGTGAGCCCCCGACCGATCTCGGTGCGGCGCTCATCCTGGACGCTTACAACTTGCTGGGCGGAAAATTCACCTTCAATGCCCACAATGCCGACTGGTAGCAGACTGGCTTGTTTTTCCATCAGCGCGGCCCGGGCGCCTTCATTCACAATGATGACGCCGTGATAGCCCGATGCACCAATCCAACGCTTTTTTTTGCTGATGGCTGCCTGGGGCAGGACCAGCGTGCCGGAATCCTGGGCGTCTGCTTCACCCAGTAACGCAGCGAGAGGCCGTTCTTTGAGACCGGAAATAATGTAAGTGCGGATGCCACTAATGGCGGCGATGCGAGCGGCTTCCAGCTTAGAGCCCATGCCCCCCCGTCCTAGCTTGGACTGTCCGCTGGTCTGGATGCTTTGAAGCGCCTGAAAGCTTTCAATCAGGGGGATACGCTCTGCATCCGGGTTCGTAAACGGGTTATCCGTATAGATGCCGTCCACGTTTGTAAGAATCACGAGCAGATCGGCTTCCAGCTTGCTGGCGACCAGCGCGGATAGCTTGTCGTTGTCCCCAAAGCCTTTCACGTAGCCTTCTTCCCGCAATTCCATCGTAGAAACGGAATCATTTTCGTTAATAACGGGAATAACGCCCCATTTCAGCAAGGTTTCCAACGTCTGGCGCAGGTTTAGGTAATGCCGACGATCGGCAAAATCCATTGCGGTCAGCAAAACTTGCGCGGTGGAAAGTCCGTAATGTCCAAACAGGGTGCGCCAGGTATCCATCAATTGGTTCTGACCGACGGCGGCACAGGCCTGCTTTTCCGTTAAAAACAGCTTTTCTCGCCCGCTCAGGATTTTGGAAAGCATCTGCCGACCTAACCCAACCGCCCCGGAGGAAACCAGAATCACTTCGCGTCCGCCTTTAGCGAGTTCAGCACATTGCCGCGCCAGGCCCGCCAGGCGCTCCAATGCCAGCATGCCCGCCAAGGGGCCGTCAGATTCAATGACGACCTGTGTTCCCAGTTTGATGACGATGCGCTTTGCCTGATTCAGCGGTTGCTGGGGCAGCCCCATGGCGCAATTCTCCATCATTAATCAGTCAATAATGATAACCATACGCTGCTTCGGGTTTGATTTCAAGGCAGTGTTCGCCTGTTCTGTCGCGGGCTTGGACAAAAGGTTAAAACCGCCTGAGTCCGAGATGACGATCTTTGGTATGCTTAAAAACAGAGGAGGAGGATTTTGTGTATGGCTGTTTTCTGGAAGGCAGCACTGGGTTTTGCTGCGGCTTGCTCCCTGTTGGCTGTGTGCCTGACGATGGGGCGATTTGAAGCGAACATTCCGGAGGCCGGGCTTCGCTGGAAGCAACTGCCTGCGACGCCTGAACTGCCGGTTACTCAACGAAGCGGCCATGTGGAGGTCAATGGCGTTCAGCTTTGGTATGCCAGCTTTGGGCAGGGTAAGCCGGTGATTCTCCTGCACGGCGGGCTTGCGAATGCGGATTATTGGGGACTGCAAGTGCCGGTATTAGCGAAACATCGTCAAGTTATTGTGCTGGATTGCCGAGGGCATGGGCGCAGTACGCGCGATGGGCGTCCCTATAGTTATCAGCAGATGTCGAATGACGTGATTGGACTCATGGATTGGCTTGGCATCCGGAAGGCAGCCATCGTGGGCTGGAGTGATGGCGGCATCATTGGGCTGGATTTGGCAATGCGATACCCGGAGCGGATTGAAAAGGTGTTTGCATTCGCCGCCAATACGGACCCGAGTGGTGTCAATGACAGTTTGGATAGACATCCGGTGTTTGCGGACTATCTGGCCCGAGTGCAACAGGAATATGCCTGTTTGTCGTCCACGCCTGAACAGTATGGGGCATTAGTGGAACAAATCAGCACTATGTGGAAGTCCCAACCCCATTTCAGCCGGGAGCAACTCGCCTCCATTCAGGTTCCGGTTTGGGTGGTGGTGGGCGATCATGATGAGGCAATTAAACGCGAACATACGCTGAACATGGCAAGGATGATTCCTGCGGCAACGCTGCGTATTTTACCGAACGTCAGTCATTTTGCCTTTTTGCAGGATCCAGAACGTTTTACTTCCGAAGTGTTGAGTTTTTTGGAAGGATAGGCGCGTCAAAATAACTTTGGAGAGCTTTAAAGCGCGAGAATTAGGATCAACTGACCTTAAGCAGGCCGGAGAATTGGGTTTCAAGGTGCTGTTTGAGAGCTTCCTTGTTGCCATTGACCCAGAACTTGGTGCCAGCTTTGATGCGGGTTCCATCCTTAAAGGTCAGGATTACCGGGTTATAGCCGCGATTCTTCGCGAGTAAGGTGCCAATGGCCTGCAACTCCACCCATTGTGGAGGCGCTTCAAAAAACAGATTCAGCATTTGCACATCCTGAATCGGACGCACTTCATTCACCACGATGCTGTGGGTTTCCCCATCATCGCCGCGGAATTGAAGTTTCCCGTTGATGAGCAACCGTCCGCCGTCAGCAACCAATTCGCCCATTTTTTCAATGGCGTCGCTGAACATAACAAATTCCGTGCTGCCGGTGAAGTCCTCCAGCACGCCAATCCAAATGGGGCGGTTGGTTTTGGTGATTTTTTTCTGAAGGTTGGACACCAACCCGCCTACAATGACCTCCGTGCCATCCGACAAATCTTTCAGCTCGTGAATGGTATGGCTGGTCATCATGGGTAAGCTGTCCACCAGTTTATCCAGCGGGTGCGAGCTGACGTAAAAGCCCAATAGCGCTTTTTCAAGTTGCTGGATCTCTTCATCCGAATATTCATCAGCGGGACCATTCAGCATCAGCCCGCTGAAGCCACCGCCATCACCGCCGCCTAATGCGGCAAACAAATTCACTTGACCGGTCATCTGCCGTTCCTGACATTGTGCGGCAAAGTTGGTCAGGGTTTCGATGTTATTGATCAATTGCTTGCGGGAAACTCCCAAGCTATCGAAGGCGCCGCTGTTGATTAAGCTTTCCAGCGTTTTCCGGTTCAGCACCTTGGGATCGATGCGCTCAAAGAAATCCTCGACGGATTGGAAGGGCTTTTCCTCACGCACTTTCAGGATGCATTCCACAACACCCGCCCCCACGTTCTTAATGGAGGCCAGCCCGAAGCGAATGCCCGTCCCACCGTCCGGGGTGAATTCCAGACCGGATTTGTTGATATCCGGCGGGAGAATTTTAATCCCCATCTTGCGCGCGGCTAGAATGTAGAACTGGATTTTCTCCAGGTCATTCTGCACGCTGGTCAGCAGGGCAGAGAGATATTCCACCGGGTAATGGGCCTTGAGGTAGGCGGTCTGGTAAGCAACCAGCGCGTAGGCGGCAGAGTGCGACCGGTTAAAGCAGTACGCCGCAAACTCGCTCATGGTGTCAAACAGTTCGTTGGCCAGCGCTTCCGGGACGTTATTTTTGACCGCGCCGCTAATAAAGCCTTCGCGCTCCTTTTCCATAACGTCCGCTTTTTTCTTACCCATGGCGCGGCGTAGCAAGTCGGCTTGTCCCAGGCTGTATCCGGCGAGGGATTGCGCGATCTGCATGATCTGCTCCTGGTACACGATGGTCCCATAGGTGTCCTTCAGCAAAGGCTCCAGGGCTGGATGTTTATACTCCACGCGGGCGCGTCCATGCTTCCGGTCAACGAATTGCTTGACCATCCCGGAGTTCAACGGACCTGGACGGTACAAGGCCACCAACGCGCCGATGTCTTCAAACACCGAGGGCTTGAGA
>DATNQC010000417.1:0-2301 GCA_036702885.1 Oculatellaceae cyanobacterium
CAGCTGCGCCGCATCATGGCGAAATTCGGGGCTAAAGGTTGGTCTAGTACGCTTGCTCATTGGACACCTATTGGTTGAATGAAGTGATAATATCACTTCCAATTAGGTGGCCAAATTCACTATGCCACTACACTTCGAACAATAACCATGAATATGCGTCTCTTGCGGTCGCCATATCCATTTTGTCTTTATATGGCTGTCGAAACTTTACTATGTCCTTATTTTTTCCGACCCATAAGATATAGTCACACACGCCGGGTAGAAGATTAGATGACTGTGCTGCAGTTTTTGAGAAGGTAATCTGGCTGATGAAGTTATCAGATCCAAATATTTCATCCAGCAGGGATCTAACTATATGCATATTCTCTTCCCCAATCTGCACAAAGATCGAACCGGATTCCGTCAATAAATCCCGTGCAACCGTCAACCGATCCCGCAGATAAGTCAGATATGAATGAATGCCATCCCGCCAAGTATCTCTAAATGCCTTTACCTGCTCCGGCTCACGGGTGATATGGCTGGCATTGCCGTCTTTTACATCGCGACTGGTGGTGCTCCACTGAAAATTGGAATTAAATTTAATACCGTAGGGCGGATCGAAATAAATGCACTGCACTTGCCCACGAAGTTTTTCCCGCTCCGCCAGGGAAGCCATCACCTGCAGGCTGTCGCCGAGGATCATGCGGTTTTGCCAGTGGCCTTCGTGCTGGTAAAAATCGGTTTTGTCAGCACCTTCGGGAATGCCGTTGAAGTCGGAAAATAGGTCACCCATATCTCCCGCTTTGGCCTGCGCGCTTTGTTCAGTGCGGCGTTTCAGGTCATCAATCAGAACTTTGGGGTGGACTTTTTCCTGGATATAAATGGGCGGGGCGTTAACGACCAGATCTTCAGTTTTTTTGCCGCGCCAAATGAGTTGCGGGTCCAGGTCCGGGTTGCGGTTTTGAATTTCTTCGTCTAATTCATCACCGGTATTGCGGGAATAACTCACCTTCTGCGCGGCCTGCTCGGATTTGGCCACTACGGACTGGTATTCCGCCGTGGGAATATTTTTGCGTTTGGCATCCGTATGGGTGATGGCTTCTACGGATTTGGGCGTTGATTTTTTGTCGGCCATATTATTCTTCGTCGTCTATAACTTTTGATGGTGCGGTAAGTACGCCAAGATGTTTGCCGGGCTTTTTGGGTTCGCCCGGCTTTGAAAGTCCAGATTGCAAACCATCTATGTGCTCAAAAAGATCGGAATTAATCTGTTGCCAAAGAGGGTCTAGAATAAAATCAATACCTTCTCGCCTGGCAAGTTTGGCTGCGGGTACAAAATCGCTGTCGCCCGCCACCAAAACGATGGTATCCACCTGTTGTTTTAATGCCAGGGACGCTATGTCTACTCCTATGCGCATATCTACGCCTTTCTGGCGCAAGCCCAGAGAAACCGAGCTTTCATCCAGGGATTGCCACTGCTGTTTGGTGGTGACCAATGCGGCGTATTGCTGAGGGGTTAAGGAAATTTGCAGGTTACCGTTTGGAGCAGGCACCGGTGCGTCCGGGATGGCATTTAACGCCTCCCGGCTGCGTAGCAATTTTTTGGTGAAGGTAGGATTGATGATCCAATCCCGTTCTTTATTGACCTTGCCCAAGCGCAAAGCGAACTTGCGTTGCTTTCGCAAGCAGTCAAACAACGCATGGCGATCGCTGGCAACCTTGGATTTGGCAAAATCTATAGGTTTGTTTGCAATGGGGTGATGAGCTTTGCCATCGTATGGAACTGAGTCGTAGTAAAAAATTCTGTAGATATATTGCTGCCAGCGGTCACCACACGCGGTTAATGCTTTCACGTGATTTTTACAAAGATGGCGTAAGCAACCGGCGACGCGTTCTGGCGTAGCGCATCGCTCTGGGGTAACGAGTTTGGGGAGCCGTTTGAGAAAATAACCGCCGTCAATCAGTATGGCGATGCTTCTGGCGCTCATGACTGCCTCCGTTGCGGAACGGCAATTTTACAAAGCCCAGAAATAGAAAAGCCCCAGGGGGTCGGCACTCGCTCGGAATGGTTGAGCGGGCGTACTGCCAAGGGGCGGATGTGCTGTGAACTGTAGTCGCCGAAGGGCCGAATTGCAAGCCTTGTCATGGGATTGCCTCCTTTCATATATCCGCTTTTGTGGTCTGTTTCACCATGGTGTCGAAAGCCTCCTGTACCTTGGCAGCGAAGTCTTCTTCCATTTCCCAGACGTCGGTGAATTCGGCAAAGGCCCAGCGACCGTGGGTACCCAAGCTGTTGATGCCAGGCAGCCAGCGGGTTTCCAT
>DATNQC010000418.1:0-4502 GCA_036702885.1 Oculatellaceae cyanobacterium
ATGGGTTCCAGCGGGTTTTGCCCGCCTTTTTCCACAAAGCTTCCCCCCATCACCGCAATTTTGCTGAAGCTGTACACGGTCAGCAGCTCTCCAATGGAATCCAGAATGACAATGTCCTGATGGCTGGGGTTGTTTTCCGTCAATTGGCTGCGAACGGCATAACCAACGGCTTTGCGATTCAAGATCCCCCTGATTTCAGACAATCGCTCCGGATGACGCGGTGCCAGCACCAGTTTCAGTTCCGGAAAATCCTTTTTCAAGCGTAAATAGGCCTCCACCATCGGCTCATCTTCGCCGGAATGCGTGCTGGCAAAGGTCAGCACCGAATCATCGGGATGAATATTCAACAAATGCGCGAGGATTGCCTGCCGGGTGCTGTCCACGGTCGAAGCCAAATCAAACTTCAAATTCCCAGCCACCGTAAGCTTTTCAGCAGGCAAGTCTCCCAAAGCCTGCATGCGGTCGGCATCTGCCTGAGATTGCATGTAGAAATGGGAAAATTGCGCCAAACGGGGCTTCATCAGCCAGCGAATCCATTGATATCCCCGGAAGGAGCGCTGCGAAAGCCGCCCATTAATCAACATCAGAGGCATTTTAGCCTTACCCGCAACCGCATGGATAAAATTCGGCCACAACTCCGTTTCCGTCACAACCGTTAAATCCGGCTGAATGCGCCTTACCACCTGACTCATCACCCAGGGCAAATCATAAGGAAAATACACCACGGGGAGCGAGGGAAACGTTTTCAGCGCCAATTCATAACCGGTTCGTGTCGTTGTAGAGACTACCACGTCGTAATCAACCTTCAACGCCGTGATCAACGTTTTGATGGCGTTCAGTTCCCCCACGGAAACCGCATGCAGCCATATCCGCTTCTGACCAGCGGGCTTCTCCAGTCTTGCCTTTAAGGGCTGGGGCCAGAAACCGAGCTTCTCCCAGAAGCCTGCCCTCGCTTTGGGCACCAAAGCTAAGTAGCATAACCAGAGCGGAAACGACAGAACCAGGGCCGCACAGAGAAAAAGATTGTAGACAAGGAGAGAAAGACCCATGGAAATTCTCAAAAATTAATCGGCTTCCGCATTTAATACGTCTTCAAGGCGGGAAAAGAGCCCTGCATCCTGTTGAAACTGTTCAAACCATCATACCTTATTCTGGATGCAATAACCGCCCAAAAAAGAACTATCGAACCAAACGTTTATTCAATTGCTCAATCGCGCGGCGCGCAATCCAGTAGCGCGGATCAATCTGCAAGGCTTGACGATAGTGACGATAGGCGTTGAAATAGTCGCCCTGATACTCTTTAGCGCGCCCCAGGTTAAAGTGCGCAAAGTGATAGGCGCGATACCGCTTGGCTTTTAACGCCTGATACAGGTAAGGCGTTGCGGCCCGGTACTCCCCTTGGGCAATCAGGTACGCACCAATATCATTGTAGGGGTTGCCAAAATCCGGATCGATGGAAATCGCCCGTTGGCATTCCTCGATGGCCAGATCCAATTCCCCCAGATGGCTGTAGGTCCACCCCAGGAACGTATGCGCTTCTGCGGTGGGGTAAATCTCGATGGATTGCTGGTATTTTTCAATGGCCCAGGAATAGTCCTTCCGGAGTTGCGCCTGATAAGCCTCCCGAAAGTAGGCAAGGGCCTGTTGCCGTTTCCGCTGGACATGACGAGGTTCAAATGCCAAAACCCGGGGAGAGGTAGACATACCAAAAATCCTGCCTGGAACCTGATATCAACTTTTTTCCGGGCTTCATTCTAGCGAAAAGACGAGCATCTTAAAACAGCTTATTGAGCGCACTTAACAATTGGATTGCGGCTCATAAAAAACGACACCACCGCCAGTCGGGGTGGTGTCGTTGCAGTTCATGATTCGGTTTTTCTATTCCTCATCATCCGCCGAGGAGTCTTCAAAAGCGTCGCCGTAGTCGTTGCCACCGACTTCTTCCACGTGCATGGAACCGTCGTCAATCAGCAGGCTTTCCATCGTCTCCACGGAGATTTCCGGCGAGCCGAACATGCTTTCGATCTCTTCCAGAATGGCAGACGGCTTGCGCAAGGAGGACTTGGACGCCAGAACCTGCTCGGATTCATCGAACATGTCGGCGCGTTCATCCTTGAAGTGCGGGAAGCCGGTTCCGGCAGGAATCAGACGACCAATAATCACGTTTTCCTTCAGGCCGCGCAGGAAGTCTCTCTTGCCTTCCACAGCGGCTTCCGTGAGGACGCGGGTCGTTTCCTGGAAGCTGGCCGCCGAGATGAAGCTTTCCGTATTCAAGCTGGCTTTGGTAATACCCAGCAGAACGGGGTGGTAAACAGCAGGTTCACGGCCTTCCTTGCCTTCGATGGCTTTGTTGGCCTCAACCACCACTTTTTCATCCAGCAACTCGCCACCGAGCAGGGTGGTATCGCCTGCTTCATCCACGCGCACCTTTTTGGTCATCTGACGAACAATGACTTCGATGTGCTTGTCGGCGATTTCAACGCCCTGGGAGCGGTAAACACGCTGAACCTCTTCCACCAAGTAAGCCCGAACCGCTTCAATACCGCTGACAGCCAGAATATCGTGCGGGTTGATCGGACCATCCGTCAATGCTTGGCCAGCTTTCACCTGTTGCTTGTCTTCCACAATGATGGTGGAGCCAACCGGAACCTGGATTTCTTCCCGTCCGTTCAGGCCAGAGAGGAACAGACGCTGCATGTCGTCTTCCCATTGAATTTCCACGGTAGCGTCAACCGGCGCAATTACGGCGCATTCTTTCGGCTTACGACCTTCCAGCAACTCTTCAACCCGCGGCAAACCTTGGACAATGTCCCCGGTTTTCTGACGCTCGAAGATGAGAGACGCAATCAAATCGCCGCGCTGCACCAGAGAACGATTTTCCACCTGCAACAGGGTGCCACCAGAGATCAGGTAAGGACGCGCCACGCGAATGGTCACGGAGTTTCCATCCACCTCCGTCACCTGACCGGAAACCGGCGATTGCGTCGACTTGCTGATCGGCTGTTCCATCGTGACGAACTCGCCAACCTTGACGCTCGGCTTATCGCTGGTTTTGACCACCGTTTCATGTTCATCGGTAATCAACAAAACACGACGGACGTCTTTTTCGCCGGACGCATTACCTAGACTCACGCGGCCTTTGGTATGCGTGATGACCTGCGTTTTAACAATCGGCACTTTTTTATCAATGATCTGACCGTCTTCAACCAGCAATTGCGTTTGAGTAGCGGTTTTTTGCAGCGTACCCAACGTTGCAGGGCTTTCGCGGCGAATCGTCAGGTTTTCCAGAACCACAATTTTAAGGTTGTTCTGGGCTTTTTTACCAGTTCCGACTTCCTTGATTTCCGCAATCCCCTTCAGGCGCTCCAGATATCCTCTCATCTGCAACACCAGGCTAGTTCTCAGGATAGGCGCACCTTCAATATGGCGGATCTTGTCGCCATCCTTCACCTGCAATTGGGTCACCGGCACTATACTGATGTTATCCGGATCCGTTGCGTCGAACTGGATATGGACTTTTCTGGGCTCGACCACAAACTCCTGGTACGGACGCAGCAGGACTTCTGCGTACTCCAGATCGCTGGTATCCTCGATGTCTTCATCATCTTCATCCGGCTCTTCAATCTGGAAGTTGATGGTGACCACGCAGTCCTCAGTCGCTTTAATGCCAGGAGCGACTTCGGTGCCTTTGGGAACAATCGTGCCGTCATCAACGTTCAACGTGCTGATATCGTCCACCCGGTACAGTTTGCCGGGGCGGATGATGACTTCACGGATAATATCGTTCTCTTCCACGATTTCAACGATACCGTCCGTCTGGCAGGTCACGCCCTTGATGATTTCCGTACCGGCCTTGACCTCCATACCGGACTCGATGCCAGGCACCTTGAGCGAAATATCTTTGCTGACCTGGTGGATTTCTTCCGGTAGGAAGAGGATTTTGCCAGGCTTGGTCAGGATGCGTTGTTCATCCACTTCCACATCCAGGTAGCGGATTTGGCCGCTGGTAGGCACCGACATGCTTTCATCCACCAGTTCGGCGATGATGCTGCCGTTTTCAACGGAGGTGCCTTCCGGAGACTTCACAATGTAAGTCTCTTCGTGCTTGCCTTCCACCTTCCAAAGCTGTTCTTTCTTGGTTTGCACCAACTCGGCGTTGGTCGGCGTAATACCGGCAATCACAATCGTCAGTTCTTTGCCGTTGACGATGCGCTTGATGGTTTCCTTGCCGACTTTTTGTTCTTCCACTTCCAAATCGGCCGGAATACGCACTTCACCACCGTGCTCGCTCACAACATGGGTTTCCGCGATGATTTCACCCACATTTAACACTTGACCGTCTTGTACCAGGTTGCGCGCACCGGTCGGCAGGTTGTATACATCACCGCCCATGACCCAGATCGTACCGGGACGGTTGGCGGTACGGCTAATGTTACCCTGACGATCGCGTTTTTCGTCCGCATCAAAGCCTTCAAACCAGACTTCCCCGCTCAGGGCAGCTG
>DATNQC010000420.1:0-4224 GCA_036702885.1 Oculatellaceae cyanobacterium
ATTCAGGCTCATCGCGAGTTGCTTGTTACTTCCTTACTTACTACTAGAATACTCTATTCTCTCCCCGGTTTCTAGGGTTCTTCGGCATTCCGCAGTCGAGGCGGCATCATTCCTCCAAAAAGCACACAATCGCCGTTTCAAGAGTAGCCTCAACAAAAACATCCAGTAAACAAGGCTCATGCGGACTCAGGAAATCATTACGAAAAGAATCATGCCTCACATTGGCTGTCACTTATGCATTCATCCAGATTCTAAGACTCGTCACTATTCGAAAAGCAGTGCTTGAGAAGCGGCTTGATACCGATAAGGACTGGCTCGCATATCTAGCCAGTGGGGGAATATAGGCCTTCTGGGCTTTTTGCTAGCATGAAACAGACTAAAACCAGAGGGAATGGAATGCATCAGGAACCGATGCTCGACTTTTTCGGACAAGATCTGTCGTATAGCGACTATGCCGGAAGCATTCTTCGTCATGCCAACTTCAACCGGGCCAACCTGGTCAAAGCCAATCTGAGCAACACCAACCTGGAACTCGCCCTGCTCAGCGAGGCCAATTTAAGCGGGGCGAACCTACAGGGGGCAAACCTCAAGCAAGGCAAAATGCAACGGTGCAATCTGCAAAACGCTAATTTGTCCGACGCGGATTTATCCGCCGCGATTTTGGAAAACGCAAACCTGGAAAACGCGATTCTGGCCAACGCCACTTTGAAAGGTGCCGTACCTGGTCGGTGCGAACCTTCGGAACGCTGTTTTGTCTGGAACGATTCTCACTGGGGTGGATTTGAGCGATGCGGATCTGAGCGATGCCGATTTAGCCGGAGTAACCCTCTTTCATGCCCAACTGAGACACACCCGACTGGACGCCACCAACCTTGAAGACACCGATCTGGAAGGCATCATCTTGCAGGATACTCAAATGCACGGCGTTCACCTCAAGCATTCCGACATGACGGCTGAAGCCTACATGATGGCGGCACAGGGCAATCCGGCGGTTTTGGAAAACGTGGATTTATCGGATGCCGATTTGGAGGAGGCCCACTTTGAATTCGTGGATTTGAGGGGCAGTAACCTTAACGGCGCCAACCTGCACAATGCCAATCTTCAGGGAGCCAAACTACAGCAAGTATCCCTGAAAGAAGCCAATCTGTGCGGGGCAAAACCTTGAAACGTCCTACCTGGAACAGGCCAACCTGGCAGGCGCACTGTTTGATCGCAATACCCGATTTCCTGTCGGCTTTGATCTGGAGAACCAAGGTCTGGTTCTTGTGGAATAGAATCTATTTCTGGTTTTCCGCAATAAAATCCAGAATCACCTGAGGATCATGAATCAGGCGGACGCTGTATTGGTAATCATCCAAGTGCCAAACGCCTTTTGCGTCCCGATGGTTCTTATATACGTCATACCCCAGAGGGCCTATCTCATTCAGTGTGCGGCGGGAACGAAGAATGTACTCGAAATGGGTTTCCCCTTCTGCGTTTTCATTCCATACATCTTCCAAATACAGCTCAAAATCCGGATACTGCACATTCACCCAGTCACGCAGGATGTTTAACTGCTCGTAAATATCGCACGGAGCGGCAAATATGCTCAGAATGTGTTGATAATGGTCTTGTTCGTGGATTGTCCTGTCCTCCAAACTACCCCATCAAGATAAATGAAATCTGGAGCAAAGCAAGATGAATCTCCCAAATCACCACTCAGGCGGTCCCAGATATGGATTGAACGCAGGCAAAAACTGGTATATATTTTACATGAGAGATATTTGGGCTACTTTAATCCATTTTCTCCAATCTCCGGAAGTCCCTCAACTCAACAAAAAATATAACTGTTATATATAACTGTTATGCTGAAACTAACTTATCGCCAGTCCTTTCAAAAAGCGGCTGGCTGCTATAGAAGCAAAGGATTTACCCTGGCAGAGCTTTTGATTGCCCTGAGCATTTTGGGGGTCATTGCAACTTTTACAATCCCTAAAGTATTGGTCGCTCAAAGAGATTTTACCTATAAGGCAAATGCAAAAGACGTTGCCGCTATGCTAGCTGGGGCTTACACCCAGTTAAAGCTCAATGGCGACCTGAGCTCTTCCACGACGATCGGGGATCTCACCCCCTTTATGAACTATGTTCGGGTTTATACGGGTTCCATTGATGATACTTATACAGACACCATCTTTAATTGCGGCACCACATACCACTGTCTACAGCTCCACAACGGTGGCGTAATTGCTTATCGAAGCGCTGCTGCTTTTGGCGGCACTGCAACCACTAACGGTCTACCTTTTTGCTTTGATCCGGACGGAAAAGTAACTGATGGTATCACCAACGGACCTGGTAAAAGCCTCTGCCTTTTCCTTTACTATAATGGCCGGATTGTGGATCGTGCCAATATTCCTGCTGGTACATCCAATACCGTGGGTACTTACGGCGCCATGCCCAACAAAACACCACCCTGGTTCAGCTGGGATTAGAGCCCCACTTCTTCCCTCACACAACCTTAACCTAGACGTTAATGTTATTTTGGTTTAGGATACCTCACATGCTTCATTGTGGAGCTGCTCATGATTTGGCTTGGCTAAAGCCACTTTCCCCTACCCAGAAGCGATGGAAATTCAGTAACAATGACCCAAGTACCGCAAGCCGCATCCAATCCTACAGCGGATAAACAGTTTTCGACCCTCCTTGATGTCCAAGGGCTGGCCGACCGTCGTGGCGTTACGTTGAACCAGGTTGGCATTAAAAACGTTGAAATGCCGCTCATTGTTCTGCAGAAAAACGGCAAAACGCAAACTGTCCAAGCCAGCGCCACCATGAGCGTGGGACTCCCCGCCGAATGCAAGGGCACCCACATGTCCCGGTTTGTGATCCAACTGGAGGAATGGAGTCGGGATCGCGTTTTCAGCCTGGATTTGAAAGATTTTGTGGAGGAGTTGAAAACCAGGCTCGATGCCCCTTCCGCTTATACGGAATTACGCTTCCGGTACTTTATTGATAAACCTGCGCCCGTCAGCGGCTTGAGCGCCAAAATGGCGTATGAGTGCACTTTTAAGGGTTGTCTGGATGAGTCGGGCCATCATCGGGTGATGCTTAGTGTTATCGTACCTTGTGCCACGCTTTGTCCATGCAGCAAAGCGATTTCCGATTATGGTGCGCACAACCAGCGTGCGGAAATCCGCGCCACCGTCATCCTTGATCCCGAGGCGAATGAGCGCGTCGTCTGGATTGAAGATCTCGTCGCCGGCTTGGAAGAAGCTTCCTCTTGTCCGGTATACCCGCTTATTAAACGGGCTGATGAAAAATTCATCACGGAAAAAGCATACGATAACCCAAAGTTCGTGGAAGACGTCATCCGGGATGCAACACTGTTCCTGCGTAGTTACAATGGCATTACCGGCTTCAACCTGGAAGTGGAGGCCATGGAAAGCATCCACGCACACAACGCTTGGGCAACGCATGCGGAAAACTTCTTCACACAGAACGTCTAATCGGTTGAAGCCGTTTGGAGCCCATGATACACGAGATTGTCACTGTTATCCGGAAAGTCCGTTTTTCAGCGGCTCACTTTCTACGTCTGCCGGAGCTAACGGATGAGGAAAACTTCAAACGTTTTGGTCCCAGTAGCAATACGCTGGCGCATGGGCATAATTACGAGGTGCAGGTCGCTGTTTCTGGAAAGATTGATCCGGAAACCGGCATGGTTATTAACCTGAAAGACCTCAAATCTATCTTGAATGAAGAAGTGGTAAGGCCCCTGGATTTTAAAAACCTGAATCTCCAGGTCGACTTTTTCAAGGATCGGCTCACCACCCTGGAAAACCTGTCCCTCTACCTCTGGCAACGTCTTCAGCCCAGATTGGCGGCCCTTTCCCTGGAGTTAACCGGCATCAAGACCATTGAAAGCGATGATTTATACGTGGAATATTACGGCGGAGCCGATTTAAGACAATGAATAAACCCAGCAACTTAATGTTCCTGACGCGGAAATATGAATTCCCGGCCAGCCACCGCCTATACAATCCCGCATGGAGCGACGAGGAAAATGCCCGTGTTTTCCGCCAGTGCAACAACCCCAACGGCCATGGCCACAATTATGAGCTGGAGGTCACCGTCAAGGGCACGCCAGATCCCCGGCTTGGCATGGTGGTGGATATTTACGAACTGGATCAGGTCGTCCAACGGGTGATTCTGGACCGGGTAGACCACAAAAACCTGAACGTGGATGTGGAC
>DATNQC010000421.1:0-5410 GCA_036702885.1 Oculatellaceae cyanobacterium
GGAACAAAGCAAAGGAAATAATTTCTGGTGGCCATAGCGGAGAGGAAACACCCGTTCCCATCCCGAACACGGAAGTTAAGCTCTCCAGCGCCGATGGTACTAGGGGGTTTGCCCCTGGGAGAGTAGGTCGCCGCCAGGAATAAAATTTTTTAAGGCTAGGATGTTATCATCCTAGCCTTGTGTTTTTATGGGCTCATTCTATGCCTATTAGCACAACTAAATTGCTGCCTGGTGCTTGACATGTTAAAATAGTGTTAACATGTGGGAATAGAGGTTATGGGGATGAGAATAGCGGTAATTGACGGACAGGGCGGCGGCATTGGCAAAAGAATCGTAGAGGCGATTAGGGAACGTTTACCTTGTGATATAGAGATACTGGCTTTAGGAACGAATGCGGTAGCAACGATGCAAATGCTCAAAGCCGGTGCCAATGAGGGTGCCAGCGGCGAAAATGCTATTGTTTACAACATTGATAAGGTGGATATCATCCTAGGTCCTATTGCCATTTTGCTCCCGAATTCCATGCTTGGCGAAATGACGCCCAGGATGGCCCAAGCCATTGCTGATTCTCCGGCCATTAAGATTTTGCTGCCCATCAACCGTTCTGGAGTCTTGATTGCCGGTGTGCGGGATGAGCCGTTGCCCCATCAAATTGAAGACCTCATCAACAAGCTGGCGGAGAAAATACAGGGTAAAGAAGGATGATGCGGCGTGAAGGATATGCACCTAGTAGCTTCTAGCATAGAAAAGTGGATCCGAGAACAGATTGCTGCAGCCGGAGCCGAAGGCGCCGTTTTCGGTTTGTCCGGGGGAGTGGATTCGGCCGTAGTGGCAGGCTTGTGCAAAAGAGCTTTAGATGATCGCTGCTTGGCGGTTATCATGCCCTGTTACAGTAACAGCCTGGATGTGGAGCATGCTAGGTTGGTAGCGGAGACTTTTCAGGTTCCTTACACAACAGTGGATCTATCCAGCACCTTTGATACTTTGCTGAAAGAGCTCAATAACCACCTGATAGGAACAGGAACGATTCCTCGCGGGGCCGTTGCTAATATAAAGCCACGACTGCGCATGACGACCCTCTACTTTTACGCGGCTTGCTATAACTACCTGGTGATGGGCACGGGTAATCGGAGCGAAATTGCGATTGGCTATTTTACAAAATATGGTGACGGGGGAGTGGACCTGGAACCCATCGGGCACCTGTTAAAGGAAGAAGTTCGTGAATTGGCTGCTTATTTGGGTGTCCCGGAAGTCATTATCAATAAGGCTCCGTCGGCCGGTCTCTGGAAAGGCCAAACAGATGAAGGCGAATTGGGCTTCACCTATGCCCAGTTGGACCATTACCTAAAATTCCAAGAGGCACCTCCTGAAATCAAAGCCAAAATAGAAGCATTGCAAAGGGCGAGTGAACATAAACGGCGCATGCCTCCCATTCCAACTACTTGACAAAAAGATCAGGAACTCACGGTGGAGTTCCTGATCTTTTATATGCCGTTTTGCTGGAGCAGCCCGTTGACTAGGTCTACCGCTTTTACCGCATCGCTGGCATATCCGTCCGCGTTAACAACATGGGCAAAATCCGCTGTGGTCGGTCGTCCCCCGATTATTACTTGAACGCTGTTTCGCAACCCGTTTTGTTCTAATTCATAGATGGTTTCGGGGATCATGGGAAGCGATGTGGTGAGCATGGCTGATAAGGCTACAATGTCCGGTTCATGTTCCTGTACTGCAGCTACGAAATCTTCCGGCTGGACATCGATCCCCAGATCCAGGACTTCGTAGCCGGCACCCCTTAACATCATGGTGACCAGGTTCTTGCCAATATCATGAAGATCCCCGGCCACGGTCCCGATTACGATTTTACCGCGACTTTTTTGGCGGGCTGCGGAAAGATGAGGTTTTAGCGCGTGCAGTCCGGCGTGCATGGCCCGGGAAGCGATGAGAACTTCGGAAATAAAAATCACGTTGTCCCGGAGCTTTTGTCCGATAATTTCCATACCGGGGAGAAGGGCTTGCTCGAGAATGGTATGGGGATCAGTGCCATTTTGCACAGCTAATGTACAGAGCGTCCGAACCCGGTTGGCTTGGCCTTTAATCAGCGCTTCGGTGATTAGTTCCAGTTCCGATCTATCCAACCTCCAATGCGCCTCCTTTGGGATTACAGGGCATTCTGTTTGAACCTACTCGGTGTGATACCTTCGACACGCTTAAAAACTCTGGTGAAGTAGGCCGGGTCATCAAAACCGCTTTTCTCGGCCACCTGCATAATGGTATATTTAGGATTCTTAAGCATCTTTTTGGCCTTTTCGATGCGCACGCGATTCTTGTATTCCATTAAAGTGCAACCCAAGGTTTGTTTGAAGATCCTGCTCAAATAGCACGGGCTGAGATAGACGGCCTGGGCGATTTCATCAATGGTGAGTTTTTTGTTGTAGTTTCGCTTGATATAGTCTGCGGCCTTTTGGACGGCTTGTAAATTACGAGTGCCATTGCTTTCAATTACGTAGGCAAGATAAGTGTCCAGCATTTCTCGCGCCCAAAGGCATAATTCTTCCACATTGGTCATGGAAAGTATTTCTTTGTAGCAGTGAGAATTGAGCTGGAGCAACTCTTTCGACATAGCCCCCCCGGCAGCGCAGGCTCGCGATATTACGACGACCAATTCGATGAGGTGCGCTTGTACCGTGTCCAGTTTCGCCGAGTACTTTTCCAATATTTCGGCCAGTATTTCTTCAAGAAGCTGGTGAGCCGCCTCCTTGTCGCCGTTCTTGACCTTGGTTTGCAGCTCATATTCTTTGTCCAGGGAGTACATGGCAAAGGTCCTGGACTCGAGGGTGTGAATCGCTATTTCCGCTTGTTTGCGGGCGTGAATCTCTTCCGCCAGCCTGGCTTGCTGGGCGGCGATCTCTCGCCGCTGTTTCAATACCGTAGCACCGCTCTGCATAATCTGATTGGCGACGATGAACAAAAGATCAGCCGCAGCTTGCACTTGGTCACTCGGCATAATGGGCAATTGGGCCGCAGACCATTTTACCTCGTTTAAATTGACGTCCAGATCCTTTACCATTTCTTCAATCTCATCCAGGAAATAGTCTTCCGGTTCCCACATAAGCACTTGTCCACAAATAATGGCGCCGATGTGGTCTTCCAGCACAATGGGTGCCGCCCACATGATCAACCCGGCATGGCATCGGAAAATGTATGGTTCCCCGTATGTCGCTGCATCTTTACATGCCCGCGCATAGGAGCGCTTGCATTTCCTGGCTCCTTGCTCATCCGACCGGATCATCTGGCAAAAACGGCAATCCTTGATCTCGTGATCCGTAGAGACAATGGTTTCCCCGCTATCATCAACTAAAATGGCTTTTAACCCGGTGGATTTGGAAAAAGAACACAACATTTTTTCGATGACGTCTTTTTCAATGCAGTCCCACAGCCAGTCTGTTTTACGGTCGTCAGGGCTGCGTGTTAAATCCGAGTCCACGGTATCACCCCCGATGCCTTCTTCCCGTGCCTCTGGTTATTAAGGAAGAAAACAAAGCAAAGTGCAAAGTCAACTTATATTTAGTATAGCACACAAATTCGAAAAAGATTAAGTTTTGTGATTTGATAAAATGAGCCATTCACCTGCTGGGTTAGAATGGCTCATTGAAGCAAGACGTTATTTAACAAAGTCGTATTTTTCCGGGTCAAACTTGTCTTTGGGAACGGTTTGCAACATGCGCTCGGTGAATTCCTTTTCGTCGTCAGGGATGGAACTAAGTTGTTTTTCCATGATGTCCAGATAACGAACTTCGCGGTCCGCCAGCAGCAATTCACCGGATTTATGAGCTTCACGAATTTCTTTGATGCTGGCGGCGGCGGCAATTTTGATACGCTCGAAGTGGCTTTGTCCCTTCACAATTTCCTGGCTAATTTTTAACACTACTTGTGGGTCCAGCACGTAAGCTTGAGGATCGTATTTGCGGTCGGATTCGGCCAGCATATCCCGCAATTCCAGCGCCTGGCCGCGGGATGCGGCTACGTTCATCAAGCGGCAGTCATAAATCAAGTTTTCCAGGCTCACCACCGGTGCCATGCCACCTAGGAGCCTGACGTTTTCCACGGATTCGTTACTCCATAGATCCGCTACACAGGCGGCAATGTTCCCTACCGTACTGGAATGGGCGCAGGCAGCGGATTTGCCTTCCATGGAAATAGGGGTGCCGGTAATTGCTTTAATATAAACGCCTTCATATCCGCAGTCTTTATCAGGGCCAACGGCACCTTCCTCCACCGCCACCATGGTACGTATCGCGCTCATCACCCGGTCAACGGCCGCAAAGACCCTGGGGATGAAGTTCTTGTTAGCTAAAACCATGGAGGTGTTGGCAAAACCGCAGGCCGTGTCGCCGGCCGGGAAGGAGTTGGTTTGCTGGGCTATTTTAACGATATTTTGCCACAGGATTTTCATATCATGAACACCGATGATGCCTAGGGCAAACAGAGCTGCCGGCAAATCACAATTCATGACGGCATCGTCGTGGAGATTCTTTCCGCCGATGGATTCAATGGATAGAAAATCCGCTCCTGCCTCCGCTCCCCCAAGGAAAGTAGCCATAATATTGTCCCAGTGTTCGCCGCGGTACATGTGAGTAAGGTTTTTGCCTTCCCGGATATCCACGGGCGTCAAGCGCAGCACACTCTTTAAATTGTACTTGGCTTCATATTCGGCCATAACGTCCCGGACAATTTTGGTAATTTCTATTCCCCACTGGGGATTAAAAGTGCACGGAGGAAGAAGTTCGATTTCTACCACGAGGCCGGGCACGTTTAACTCATGGGCTTTGGCGCAGATTCCTTCAATCATTTCTCTGTACTGTTCTTTAACTTTTGGAAAAGTTTCTTCCGTGATCTGCATGGGAGGAAGGGTGAAATTAATCTCCGGGTAAATCGTTCCTCCCCCAATCACCATGCCGTTCTTACAGTGGACCGGCTTGCCTGCTTTTCCGTAAACAAACTCATTAAGATTGGTGTAATAGACTTGGTCAAACTTAATACTCACAAGTTTCCCCCCACTCGTTAACTTAGCAACTGGTTTACTAGTTCCACCGCCGACGCAGCATCCGGAGCGTAACCATCGGCGCCAATCTCATCGGCAAATTCCTGAGTTATGGGTGCGCCACCCACCATTACTTTGACTTTGTCCCTTAGACCGGCGACCTGCAAGGCTTCAATAGTTTGTTTCATGGCTAACATAGTGGTGGTCAGTAAGGCCGATAGCCCCAAAACCTGCGCGTTATTTTCTTGGGCTGCTTGGACAAATGCTTCCGGAGCAGTGTCGGTACCTAAATCCACTACTTTATATCCGGCGCTTTCCAACATCATGCCTACCAGGTTCTTGCCGATATCATGGAGGTCGCCTTTAACG
>DATNQC010000422.1:0-2125 GCA_036702885.1 Oculatellaceae cyanobacterium
GCCTCATCCTCATCGTCAAACTCGCTTTCAATGCCTTGCATTTCCCGATCAGCCGCCAGACGGCGCTCCTCCTCCTGCATGCTAGCCTTGGTGAGGGTCACAAACACATCCTCCAGCGTCGGCTCAATTTCGCGAATCTGATGCAACTGAACCCCAGCCTTCCGCAAATCATTGGCCAACCATGCCTCAGCATCCGCGTTTTCGCTCACCACATGCAGAGCCTGCCCGAAAATAGTGACATCCCGAACGTAAGGCAGCGCCTTCACCAGATTAAACGTTTTCACCAAAGGACGACAAATCACTTCTAAGCGAACTTTACCCTGAGCAACCACCGCCCGGGCGTGCTTCAACTCATCAGGCCCGCCGCTGACGATAAGTTTGGAGTTGTAAATATATCCAACGCTACTACAGCGCTCCGCTTCATCCATGTAGTGGGTCGTCACAAACAATGTAACGCCGCTACTCGCCAGTGTGAACAGCAGATCCCACAAGCCCCGCCGCGCAACCGGGTCCATAGCCGCCGTCGGCTCATCCAGGAAAATGATATCGGGCCGATGTACAAGCGCACAGCATAACGCCAACCGCTGCTTCCACCCACCGGAAAGCTGTTTTGCCAGATACTTCCGGTAATTTCCGATTCCAACCAGCTCAATAATCTCTTCTTTCCGCTGTCGAGCACCAGGACCACTCACCCCGTACAGCCGGGAGTAAAAGTCAATGTTCTCCTTAACGGTTAAATCTTCGTACAGGCTAAACTTTTGAGGCATGTAACCGATTTTAGAGCGGATACGCTCAGGCTCTTTATTCACATCGATCCCGCTCACCACCGCCATACCAGATGTTGGAGCCAAGAGCCCGCACAGCATTTTGATGGTTGTAGATTTTCCAGAGCCATTCGGTCCCAAAAAACCAAAAATTTCGCCCTTCTCAACCCGAAGGTTCAAATGATCCACCGCCACCTTCTCGCCAAAGATCCGCACCAGATTTTCCGTCAAAATGGCGGGCTCCGTGGAAACTTTTGGGGTGACGGGCTCAAGAATGGACATGCGGAACGATAAACCTATGGTTCAAGGGAGGTTGGGCCCGGCATACGCTACTTTTGGAAAAGCACTTCCACTTTCATGCCAGGATACAGGCTGACGCGCCGGGTGGTGTCCTTGGGATTCAGGCTGACTTTAACCCGGAATGTCTGTTCTTCGGTGTTGGTGTTTCCGCCGCTATTCGGCACAAATTCACTTTTGGGGTTAATTAAGGCTACTTTACCAAGGAATTCAGTCTTCTGCAGCGATTTTGCCCGAACTTTCACGGTATCTCCAAGCGTCACCATCGACAGCTTGGATTCCGGCACGTACACATCAACCCACAGATTGTCGTAATTCAGAATTGTAACCACCGGGCGACCGGGTGCAACCAGCTCCCCTTCCGTCACCCCAATCACACTGACATGTCCGGCAAAAGGCGCACGGATCTGGACTTCCTCCAACTGCGCTTCCAGTGCCTGCAGGGCGCTTTTCGCTTTTTCCACATTGGCGGAAGCAATACTGGCCTCTTCCGGGCGAGCGCCACGCAACAATTGCGCATACTGCGCCTTGGCGGCCGAAAGCTGAGCATCCGCAATCCTGCGTTCTTCGGGCCGCCCACCTGCCTGCATCATCTTGAGGTTAGCCTTGGCTGCATCCAGAGATGCCTGGGCAGCATTCGCCGCATCCCGCAAGGAGTCATACTTCTGCTTGGAAATAATTCCTTCATCCAGCATGACTTTGGCATTTTCAAAAGCCTGTTGCGCCTGACGGCTCTGATCTTCCGCCGCCCGCACCTTGGCTTGCGCCTGCGCCAGCTCTTCCGGGCGAGCGCCGCTAGTCACCATTTTCAGCCGTTCCTGCGCCTGCTGGACGGCAGAACTTGCCTGACGCACCAGGCCAATATCGGCCCCCTTGGCTAGCAGATGCTCTTGAGCCAACGCCTGTGCCAGCGTCGCCTTGGCATCGGCAATTTTGGCCTGCAAATCCGTATCATCAAACTCAATCAGCAATTGCCCCTCCTGAACCTGCTGCCCCTCCTGCACTAAAATTTTCTTGACGCGTCCGCCGAAACGGGAGCCGTTTTTGACCTCACGGGCCTGAAC
>DATNQC010000423.1:0-2403 GCA_036702885.1 Oculatellaceae cyanobacterium
ATGTTTTGCTCATCCGGGCGGCTGAGATTGGGCAGCCCAAAATCCAAGCCCCAGACCCGAAGTGCAAAGGCCAAGCTCAACAGAATCACCCAGCGCATCGGGATGCTTTTCAGCCACATTGCTACTTTACCCAACACGGCCTCCACGCCTTCAACCAAGGCGGTGATATCGACACGGCCGTTATGGGTGGGTTTCCGCAATCGATGGGATTCTACCGACAAGCCTTACTCGTCGCCAAGGGAAATACCAACGCCGCGGGCCGCGTGAACCAGCGCGCTATCCAGCTTGACATAATTATACTCGGCAATGGCGGATTTAACGGGAACCGAGATGACATCCGGATGACGGTAGGACACCATATGCCCGAATTTGTTTTCCAATACAAGTTCCACAGCTTTCACACCAAACTGGGTTGCCAGAATCCGGTCATACGCCACCGGTGAACCACCCCGTTGCAGGTGACCCAGAATCATAACCCGGGCATCCACATCAACTTTACCCTTGAGCTCTTCCAGCAGGCGGTGGCCAACACCACCTAGAATCTTGTTCTGGTAGCCCGGTTGATCGCTTTCTCTTGCGGTAATACTGCCACCAATGGGTTTTGCACCTTCGGCAATCACAACAATCGCAAAGCCGCGGCCATTTTCAACCTGACTGTTGATCTTTTCCGCAACTTTATTAATGTCGTAAGGAATTTCGGGAATCAACGCCACATGCGCACCACCGGCAATAGCGGAACTCAGACAGATCCAGCCGGCATCGCGCCCCATAACCTCCAAAATCATCAAGCGGTTATGGCTGGCAGCCGTGGTCACCAGGCGATCAACAGCCTCTGTTGCAATCTGCACAGCAGTTTGGAAACCAAAGGTGACATCAGTTGAGGATAGGTCGTTATCAATCGTTTTAGGAACGCCAATAATCGGCACGCCTCGTTCATAAAGCCTTTGGGCAATATCCATTGAGCCTTCACCGCCAATGCTAATTACGGCGTTAATGCCCAATTTTTCAAGCCGATCAACCAAATCATCGCAGCGATCCACATAAGACCAAGTACCATCCGGATTTTTAACCGGCCAGTGGAAAGGGCCTCCTTTATTCGTGGTTTTCAGGATGGTGCCACCGCGGATATGAATACCGGAAACGGTTTTGCTATCCAGCAGCACCACTTCCATCGGATCACGCAGGATACCGTTAAACGCCTCTATACTCCCGATGACCTCCCAATCCGGCTCACTCTCCGTCCTCCGGACAATCGCCCGGATCACCGCATTCAAACCGGGACAGTCTCCGCCGCCCGTCATTACCAGGATTCTTTTCTTAGCCATCGTCGAATACTTCTCCTGCCTTTCCATTCATAGAATCTATGGGAGACATCCGTTTGTCAAACGCTAGTTATCGGGAAGACATATTTTACAGTACGCAAACCATCTCCGTTTCGGCTCTAAGTGTGGCAGTAACGCTTAGGTAATGCCCTTCCGAAACAGCAGAGCAGTGTTAAAATCAAGTAAGGACATTTGTTTTTAAATGGTAAAGTGTGAGGTTGCCAATGCCCCCCGATATCAGCGGCTATGTCCATAAATTCATCCCCAACAATGCCGATCTGTCCAGAGTCGTTATCAAAGTGCTACGGAACGTCTACCAGACGCCCACCCTCCCCATGCCCTTGGTCAAACAAGTGGTCGAGCGGGCGTTTGAACAGATCCGCATGGAAATCCGAAGCGACAGCTCCGTTTTTGAGGAAAAGCTGAGCATGTACGCCAACCAACTCAGACCACGTTATATGGCGCAGATCAACGAGATCCGGAAGCGTGGAAAGAAGTGGTGAGAGATTTCAGGTAGCAGCGCATCAGTCCTGATTCTGTAGCGGTTAGTAAGGGGCTGCTACGAGAGGCGGTTGCTGCTTTTCTAAAGAAAGCGCCTCAAAAAGCTGCGACCGCAAGGCGTCAAAATCCGCCTGGATGGATGGCGAGGCAAAGCCATCCCGCGTCAGTAAAAATTCAGGCAGCAGCCTCAGCAAAGGCACTGGCAGAAATTCAGACAAAACTTTTGCCAGACTTTGAATAGATGGATCATCCACCACGTCCAGGTGAGTGGGCACCCCGGAAACCACAACGCCACATACGGTCAGCCCTGCATGCCGTAACGCGTCTACGGTCAATAACGTGTGGTTAATCGTTCCTAAAAAAGGCGAAGCAACCACCAAAACGGGCAATCGGGTCAGGCGGATCAAATCCAGCATCTCCAGATGTTGGGTAATGGGAACCCGGACACCACCCGCGCCTTCCACCAAAACAACATCATAAGCCTTTTGGAGTTGCTCCAGTTCCTCCAGAATCCGCGAAACCTGGATCCGCCCTTCCGAATCTGCAACATAAGGTGCTGCAGGCATCGGGAAACAATAGG
>DATNQC010000424.1:0-1750 GCA_036702885.1 Oculatellaceae cyanobacterium
GAATTGCCTTTTGATGCTTTGGAAAAGAAACAATTTTTCAACAATGCATCTAATGACATAAAAAAGGATGGCATTTTTATCTCATCGATCCGGAGGAGGAAAGCGGGTTTCTGATTCGGCTACGCTGAAAGGTGGTTCAAACGAATCGGAAGGGTGTGTGGAATGGATCGTTCAACCGTCATCGGCTTGCTTCTGGGGATTGTGGTTTTAGCGGCTGCTTTGGCGTTAGGTCGTGTGCCTCTCTCTACGTTACTGAACCCGGAAGCCCTGCTGGTGGTGTTTGGCGGCACCCTGACGGCAACTTTGGTCGGCTTTCACCCGAAAACCATTTGGGGAGCCTGGTTTGCTCTCCGGGAAAATAGTCCGGAATCTCGCATGAGTCCTCAGGAAGCCATTGCTTACGTGATGGACGTGGTGATGTTTGTGCGGGATGAGGGCATCCTGGCGCTGCAGAGCATGCTGGATGAGATTGAGCTTCCCTTCCTGCGGAAGGGCCTGATGCTGGTTTTGGATAACCGTTCCGAACGTTTTGTGCGAGATAGCCTTTCCACGGAGTTGGAAGTGGCGTACCGCACCAGTCTGGATCATGCTCGCGTGTTTGAAACGGCGGGTGGTTTTGCCCCAACAATGGGAATTATCGGGGCGGTGATTGGCTTGATTTATGTAGTGCAGGCGTTCCAGAATCCGGGGCAATTGGGTAAGGGAGTTGCCAGCGCTTTTAGCGCCACACTGTATGGTGTTGCGCTGTCCAACTTGTTTTTGTTGCCGTTGGCGGCAAAATTGCGGCAACGGGCGAAAGACGAATGGTTCATCAGAACCATGCTGCTGGAGGCCGTATTGAGCATCCGTTCCGGGGAGCATCCCATGTTGGTGGAAGAACGCTTGAACGCATTTGCTTCGGGCGTCTCCACAAAAGAAAATGGGCGGGCCATGGCGAAAAATTATGCCACCTCGCCAGGGGGGGCAGCACCGGAAATTCTTCCCAGCAAGGCGGTTCTGGAGGATGACTTCCTGAAGGTTCCCGGTATTTAAAGAGGTGACTGTATGCCGTTTGCTGTCGAGGATAAGCCGGCTGTTCAAACGCTCTTTCAACGTCTGGAGCGTATTGAAGCCGATATGGAAGGTGCGGTGCATACCGGGCATAATCGCTGGATGATTCCTTATGCGGATTTGCTGACGCTTTTATTGGGGTTGTTTTTGGTGATTCTGGCCTCCGGTCAGGTCAAAACCGAAATGGTGATGCCGAAGAAGCCGGTTGTGCCGGCGACTTTGCAGCAAACTGGAAATAAGCATCCCTCCGACTTGACCACTATCCAGCAGCGCCTACAGGATAAATTGAAGCTGAAGGGCGTGGAAATCCGTCAGCAAAAAGGCGTGGGGCTGGTGGTTTCCGTCAAGGACAGCATTCTGTTTACGCCCGGTAGCGCGGAATTGTCTCCGGAAGCGGGGCAAACCCTGGACCGTGTGATTGAAGAACTCAAGACCTCGCTGGGGTCGATGCTTCATTCAATCAGAGTAGAAGGGCATACGGACGACACACCGATCCGAACTGCAAAATTCCCCTCCAATTGGGAGCTTTCGACGGCCAGGGCGACGAACATCGTTCGCTATATGGTGAGTCGTGCCGCCTTCCCGCCGGAACGCCTTTCTGCAGCCGGTTATGCAGAATTCAAACCATTGGGGGACAATTCCACCATTGAAGGGAAACAAAAAAATCGCCGAGTAGATATAGTGGTATTGAGGCCAAGCG
>DATNQC010000426.1:0-6686 GCA_036702885.1 Oculatellaceae cyanobacterium
GGTGAAGCCTTGGCTAGGGTAAAACCGTTTCATGATCAAACGTACCTCCAAATGCGGGCAGTTTTGCCCATTTGCTTAACTGAAATGCAATGTATGACGCCCTAGACGTTTGGCGGACAGCCGCTCCAATAGCGAGCCGGGTGGTATTCTTTATACCCGATGCTGCATTCAGCTGGCTGTAATGCAAGCGCATAGCCGCCTGGCAATCGTCCCAAGTCACTTAGTAATTCAAAGAACAGGCGATGATTAACGGCTTGTAGAATCTGTTTGCCAAACAGGTGGAAAATCATGGAATCCCCCGTCACTGTGATGTTTAGTGGACGAGAGAGCAATTGTTTCACCCAGCCGGAAGTCGCCTCAACAAGCAGAGGTCCAAACAGCTTAGCCAGCACATTTGCGCAGACTACCCAGCATAGAATCAGCAGATAGGCTACCGGCAAACTTTCCACTCGGTAAAATAGGGCTTCGATGGCTTAATTCTCCAGATTGAGCGGGTTGGGGACCAACAAAACAATCCGAATTTTTAAAGTGGGTACTTATTCCTCGGCTAACCACTCGGGATCTGAATTGGAGATGATTCGCTTCTTTACATATCTTTATATTTGCTAGTATAGCCGAATTTCAGGAAATGGCGGCAATACATTTTAAAATCATCTTTTTTCTGGATTCAGCCAAGGGAAATACTTATTTTTTAGTGGTGGTTGATTTGGGATCAGGGGTTGGCGCTGGTGTTGATGCCGCCGCAGTCGGCGCTTCCACAGAGGCTTCCACCGCAAAGTAATTGGGGCCAAATTTCTTTTCCAACTGCTGTCTTTGCCCTTTGGCCTTCATGCCATATTGAGAGGTCGGAAAACCTTGGGCCAGGTAATTAAACATTTCATAAGCGTCGTTGTATTCTTCCCTCTGCACAAACAGAATGCCTGCCTGATAAAGTGGTTTGGCCAGTTGAGGACTTTGAGGATATTTGGACAGGTAGTCCAGCAACTTGTATTTCAGTTCTACTAGTTGTCCGGCTTCTGCTGGAGATAATAAAGCCCGCCCTTGCACCTTCATTAAAAAAGTGGTCAGCTGCTTGTCGATTGGCTCCAGTTCTTGTCCGAGCTTTGCCTCGGCTTGGGCAACCGGATCGGGGGCCTGTGCAGCGGCCTGATCCTTGCTTTTCTTTTTAGCCACGGCGGTTAAGGGATCAACACTGCCGGACAGCAGACAAGACAAGGCCAACAAAAAAGCCAGATACCTGCCGGAAACCCCAAAGCGCATCCGAGAAGACTCCTACTCACGACTGATTACCCAATCGGTTATCCGGATGAAATCTTTAACCATTTTGTTGAGGTTTGCTGTGGGGAACGGTAACGGTTGGCAAAAAGCAAGCGGAATCATGGCGCATTCGGCTTTATCGCCTGAGCCGGGGAAGTTTAGCGTTAGAAGAGGAATCTTCTGCAGTCTCATGCAATCCCGACCGTATCAGGCGCTGCTAAAGCCATGACGTTGAAGCTTTTGGCCCTGTTTGGGAATGGGGAATGTCCGTGATATAATCATCTCGCTCTGCGGCGCTTTACTGGCAAAACAAGGCGAAAGAAGGGGCCGTTTCTTACCATCCAGAGGCAACCAAGCTTCAGCCCACCGCAGCTTCAGTCATATCCAGCAAAGACAGGATGCACACATGGTCGAGAACGCCAACACGGTAGAGAGTTCCTCTGTTACTCAGAACACTTACGATGCTGATCAGATCCGGGTTCTAGAAGGTTTGGAAGCTGTCCGGATGCGTCCGGGGATGTATATCGGCTCCACCAGCCAACGCGGATTGCATCACTTGATTTACGAAATCGTGGATAACTCGGTGGACGAGGCCCTGGCCGGGTATTGTACGGATATCCACGTTACCCTGAACGAAGATCAAAGCGTGACGGTTCAGGACAACGGTCGGGGTATTCCCGTCGCTGTTAAAGCGGATACGGGTAAATCCGCACTGGAGATTGTCCACACGGTGCTGCACGCCGGTGGAAAATTCGGCGATGGCGGTTACAAGGTATCCGGCGGTCTTCACGGCGTGGGGGCGTCCGTTGTAAACGCCTTGAGCGAGCGCATGGTAGTTGAGGTTCACCGGGACGGCTACATATGGAAGCAAGCGTATGAACGCGGCGTTCCTGTTCGAGACGTGGAAAAAGTCGGTGAAGCGCATACGACTGGCACTAAAACCACATTCTGGCCGGATGCTGAAATCTTTGAAACAACAGAGATTGACGCAGACGTTATTTCAACCCGTTTGCGGGAAATGGCCTTTTTGAACAAAGGGCTGCGGATTACTTTTACCGACAAAAAGACTGAAAAAACCGAGACATATCACTACGAAGGAGGGATTGGTAGCTACGTATCCTTCCTCAACGAGAGCAAGACCGTTCTCTTTGACCCGCCATTTTATACCAGTGATACCAAAGACGGCGTGTACGTGGAGATCTCGCTGCAATACACCGACTCCTACAGCGAAACCGTCCTGAGTTTTGCCAATAACATCAACACCCATCACGGCGGGACTCACTTGACCGGTTTCCGGAACGCGCTGACCCGTGCGGTGAACGATTACGGTCGTAAGAACGGCCTCATCAAGGATAATGAAGCCAACCTGAGCGGGGATGATATCCGCGAAGGCTTGACCGCGATTGTGAGCGTGAAGGTTCCGAACCCCGAATTTGAAGGGCAGACCAAGGAAAAACTGGGGAACAGTGAAGTTCAGGCGATTGTGCAGAACATCATGAGTGAAAAGCTGGCAGACTGGCTGGAGCTCAATCCCAAGCACGCAAAACTCATTGTTTCCAAGGCGGTGCTGGCCCTTCAGGCGCGTGAAGCGGCCCGTAAGGCGCGTGAATTGACCCGTCGGAAAACCGTGCTGGAAAGCAGCACCCTGCCCGGTAAACTGGCGGATTGCTCAAATCGGGAGCCTGAACGCTGCGAGATTTACATCGTTGAGGGAGACTCGGCGGGCGGTAGCGCGAAACAAGGCCGTAACCGGGTTTTCCAGGCCATTTTGCCCTTGCGCGGTAAAATCCTCAACGTAGAGCGGGCAAGACTCGACAAGATCTATAACAATGCGGAAATCCAAAGCCTGATTCAGGCGCTTGGCATCACGATTTCCCGTTCCGAAGAAGAGTTTGATATGGAGCGTCTGCGCTACCACAAAATCATCATTATGACCGACGCAGACGTCGATGGCGCCCACATCCGGACGCTGCTTCTCACATTCTTCTTCCGTTATGCGCGGCCGCTCATCGAAAATGGTTATGTGTACATTGCCCAACCGCCGCTGTACAAGCTGACCGTTGGGCGTGAAGAGCGTTACCTGTACAACGATCGGGAACTGGAGCGCGTCTTGACGGATCGAGGGATTGCGAATCTCACCTTGTATGATCATGCCCGTCGCACCGAAAAGAAAGATGCGGAGCTGAAGACGCTGCTATCGGATCTCAGCAAGTACCACTCGGCGCGGACTTATCCGTTGCTGCGCGGCATCAAGGACGATTTGCTGTTTTATCTGCTGGACAACAAGGTGGAAGCCAGTGAATTGGCGACCCAGGAAGCGGCTGATGCCTTTGTCGCCAAGCTGTCGGCTCAATTCCTGAATTACGGCTTCTCCGTGGAGTCCCATCCGGAAGAGGATCAGTTCACCCTGCTTGTTCAAGATAAGACGACGGTGGAAAACGGAAACACGCCGGAACCGTTCCGCATTACTTCGGAAACCCTGGATAGCCTGGAGTTTGAACGCCTTCTGGAGTTGCGTCCCAAAGTGCAGGACTTCCTGCCCAGCGAGTTGAAGCCGGTGCTTGTGGTGGTCGGTGATAAAGAAGAACAGACGATGACCTCCCTGGAAGACTTGCGCTTCTTTGTGGAAGAGCGTGGTAAAAAGGGTATCCAGTTGCAACGCTTCAAAGGCTTGGGTGAAATGATGCCTCAGCAGTTGTGGGACACCACCATGAACCCTGAAACCCGAACGCTGTTGAAAGTGGAAATTGAAGAAGCCGCCGTGGCCGACAAACTGTTTGACATTTTGATGGGTGAGCGTGTGGAACCCCGCCGCCACTTCATCGAAACCAATGCGGCCACTGTAAAGAACCTGGATATTTAAAACAGGTCTGACCAGTTACACGCAAAGGCTGCCGTTCAATGGCGGCCTTTGTGGTTTTTGTTAGGGGGCCCCTAGTTTTTGGGAATTCAAGGTGGATGATAGAATATCCTTGTCCTCGTCACATTTGGGAGAGATACAGATGCGGTGTGTTTTTCGTGTTGTGGCACTATTGCTTGCAGTCGTCTTGAGCTCTGCAGTGATAACTCCGGTTTTTGCTGAAAATAACGAGTTGCAGGAGCAGCAATTCCAGCGGGATGTGAGGGTGCGTCTCCCTTCTGGCAGTATGGAGGACGCTATTGATACGGTTCAAATGGCAAAAATAATGGGACCTCTTTCGGATGGGGCGTTTCACCCCGAAAAGGTGCTTACTCGCGCGGATCTGGCATCCATTATCGTGAAAGCTTTTGAGCTGAGAGAGCGGGAGCGCAATCCAGAGAAAAAAGTGGTTCTGAAAGATGTTTCTGCGAACCATTGGGCCAGCAAAGATATTGGATTGGTTGTGAATCTGGGCATTATGCAGGGTTACCGCAACGGCTATTTCTATCCAGAGCACCCGGTGAGCCGTGCGGAAGGGCTTTCCGTCATTGCGCAGGCTTATGGCGTTTACCAATTTGATGACGCCATCATCTCCGCCATTCTGTCCAACTACCCGGATGCTCAACAGATTCCGGCTTGGGCTAGAAAAGCAGTTGCGACATCCTTGAAAGTCGGGCTTTCAGATGTCACCCCATCTGGCCTTATCCGCCCGCAGCAATTGATGACACGCGGAGAGCTGGCTTATATCCTTTACCAGTACCTTCAAAAGGAGAACCCCACGAATTCTAACGGGGAGAAATAACGCGCGGCTCATTGCTATTCCGGACCCCATCCGGGACAATAGGAAAACGTTTTATGGCATTTATACCGATTCTGACAGGAATATACATTCCGCCATTGGGAGCCGGTATAACGTTTTGAGCAGGAACCTCTTATGCAGGCTCAATTTCCTCGCCCCCTCAATCACCTGTTAACCCTCATCACGCTGACCCTGCCTGTTCATCTGGCTTTGGGCTTTTATCTTTCGCCTGCGGGCGCACAAGCCTCTCCGCAGGAGGTGGATAACGCGATGGGGAAAATCAACCAGACGCTGACCCAGCCGGCCAAGCTACTGGCGCCTGAAAAGCCGGCAAAGCCGATCATTCAATCAGGCCAGGTCCGTGTTGAAGACCGTCCCAAGTCGGGTGAATTAGACCCGACGCCCGTTACATTGAATGAAGAACCCGTTCCTGCCACTGAAAACACGCTGACGGATGTTCTGAAGGCCAGCGTCACCAAAACGGAAACTTTACCTATTACACTCGATGCCGTCTTAAAGCTGGTGGAAGAGCAAAGTTTGCCGGTTCAGGTGAACCACTTGGCTTCCCGCATCCAGAAGACGGCGGTGTACAAATCCGTTTCCGATATGTTGCCTGATATCGGCGGTAGTTATGACCAAAGCCGCTTTAACGGTGGGATGCAGATTTTTGGCGACCAGGTGATGCGGTTTAAGCGGGTGCAGTTTGTGCCTCAGGTGATGGCGCGTTGGACCATTCGTCCCGGTGGGGAGGATATCTTCAAGATGCTCGCTGCCAAGCGCCGGTACGCTGGCAGTAAATCTTTACTTCAATCCACCCTGCAGGAGCAATTGGCCGGGGCCGCGCAAGATTACTATAACCTGATCGAAGCGCAAACCCAGGTGGAGAACATCCGGATTGCGATTAATGAAGCCAAAAGTCAGGTAGAGTTGAACGAATCCCGACTGAAGGCTGGTGTTGGCACCAAGCTGGATGTGATGCGCGCCAAAAGCCAACTGGTTCAGCGGGAGCGTGACTTGATTGCTGCGGAAAGCCATCGCGCCAAAATGGAGCAGGCGCTTTTGAACCGCCTGAATCTGGATCCGGATGTCTCGCTTTCCACGGAGGGCGAATTGGTTCAACCGCACTTGTTGGTGCCGCTCACGTACACGACCGATGCGCTGGTTGAAATTGGCAAGGCGAATAACCCTGCACTGGCGCAGTTGCAGGCTGAGATTAAAGCATTGAAAGCGGAAGCCGCAGCGGTATTGTCCCGGATTGTTCCCAGTGTAACCCTTCAGACTTATGTCCAGGGAACGGGGCCTGAGCTGCAAAACCTGGTCCGCGGGACTTTTATTGGCTTGAATCTTCAATCCGGTTTGTTTGAAGGGCTAGGCACGTCCATTCCAGTGGATTACAAGGCGAAGCAACTGCAAATCAAGCAGAAGGAACTGGAGCTGCAGGCATTGCAGCGAACTACGGAGCAACAAGTGATTCAGGCGTATCTGGATAGCCGTCAGGCGGCCAAATCCATCTTAACGGCCTGGCAAGAACTGGAAGTGGCTGAGGAAGCCTATCGCCTCGCAGTGGGGCGCTTCCGCGCCGGGCTGGGGATTAACGTGGACGTACTGGATGCGCAAACGGCGCTGAGTACGGCAAGAGCCAGCGTGACCCAGGCGACCCTGGCGTTCAACCGCGCTCAGGTGGGCTTGCTCCAGGCGCTGGGGCAGGTTTCCAAGGATAGTATCCTGAAT
>DATNQC010000431.1:0-4860 GCA_036702885.1 Oculatellaceae cyanobacterium
GAACCATCAGCATTATTGCCGGGGCTTCAGGCGGGATTGAGCCCGTCTTTGCCTGGGTTTATACGCGCAATGTGATGGATAATACGCGCATGCCGGAGGTGCATCCTCAGTTTTTGGCGTGCCTGGAAGCAAAGAAACTCAATACGCCGGATTTGATCGAAAAAATCGCAGAACGTGGGAGCATTCGGGATTTCCCGGAAATTCCGGAAGAAATCCGTCGATTGTTTGTCACCTCCTTTGATATTACGCCGGAATGGCATGTGCGCATGCAGGCGGCATTTCAGGACTTTACCGATAATGGCGTTTCCAAAACCATTAATTTCCCGGAAGATGCCAGCCGGGATGCCATTGCCCAGACCTACCATCTGGCGTATGAACTCGGTATTAAAGGCATTACCGTATACCGTAACAACAGCCGTCAGGATCAGCCCATGGCATTAGAATCCGCCGTCAAGGCGACAGATTCCGAGCCATCAAACAAACCACCCATTTATTGTGTGGAATGTGATTAACGGACTGACATCACGTTAACGCTAAAACTGTCTGACCTTGTTTTGAAGCGTTTTGGTTGTGTGCATGCTCATCCCCTGAGTTTTAAAAAGGTCATTCATTAATATTTTTTCACGCAGTATTAAACCAGGCATTCTTCCACGGCTTTCTGGGCCGCTTGCCGGCGATCGCTGACGGAAAGTTTTTGAAGAATGCTGCAAATATGCGCCTTGGACGTATGCTTGCTGATATTGAGCGCCTTGGCGATTTGCAGATTACTCATGCCTTCCACCACCAGGCGAAGCACTTCCCGTTCCCGGTTGGTGAGCGGCATGTGGGTTCTCATGTTGCGCGCCGCCGCTTTTTCTGCAAACGCCTGTAACGCGCGGGAAGCGACTCTTGGGTCCAGCCACACAGCGCCTTCGTAAACGGCTTTCACCACTTCAATCAACCGTTCAGAAAGAATGTCCTTGAGGCAATATGCATTGGCTCCCGCCACCAGGCAGCTGACGATATCTTCCTCTTCTTCCGCGGAAGTCAGAATCAAAATGCGGACATGCGGGTTAAACTGCCGGATGCGGCGTGTGACTTCCAGACCATCCATATCTGGTAGTCCCAGATCCAGAATTACCACATCGGGATTCATTTGATGACAGAGATGAATGGCTTGTTCACCACAGTCGGCTTCCGCAGTGACTTCCAGATCGGGGTCCCCGTTCAGCACCATGCGGATGCCAATCCTAACCAATTTATAATCTTCCACTAAAAGCACGCGGACTTTCTTCCGGGCTTCCAGTTGTCCGGATACATTCATCATCAACACCTCAATTGGGTTAAAGTGAGTGACGCAAGAATGAATTTAAAAATGAAAAGTTAAATTCAGTTATGAGTAATGGATGCCAATGACACGATGGTTTTAAGGTGTGTTGATTATGTGTGATAGGTGCCGGAATTTAAATTAGTCACTTGGGTAAAGGTTCTTTTGGTTGTTTTTTGAATTGTTTAAAACCATTCATTTTGAGTCAGGCACTTTTATATGAGGGTTGGTTGAACCACAGGAAACAAAAAGAAAGAGCGGGATGTTTGTCATGTTTCTGGAAAAAGTCATGCGTTTTTCGTCGTTTCGCCTATGATTAAAGAAGAAATGTCTTTGCAGGGCAGTGTGAGGGAGTGGCGTCCATGAAAACAGCCAATGGCGGATTAGACTATAGAGGGATGCCGCTGGTTAACTGCTTTCAGTATGATGCCAAAGAGGCTTATATTTAGGAGAACCCCATGATGCGAACGAGAACCAAGGCCTGGGCAGTCGCTTTGAGCGTCTGTGTGATGACGACTGGCTGCCTGACGTTGTCCGCCTTTTCCGAAACCAAAGTCTACCGCGCCAATGCTGTGTATACCCATGAGTTCAGCCCGGCGGATGGTTACCTGCAAACCGGAAAATACCAGGCTGCAGAAGCAAAATATACCCGCATGCTGAAGGCAAATCCCAAAAACGCCGCCGCACGCGCATCGCTCTCCATGGCGCAAGCGGAATTGTTCAAACTGGATGCCGCTGAAAAAAACGCAAATCAGGTTTTGGCCCAAAATCCGAAAAACGCGATGGCTCACCTGGCCAAGGGTATTGTCTACCGGAACCGCACAGCCTCGCTGGATATGACCTACAGATCTCAGAGGGATAGCTTGCTCGCACAATCCCTCAATGAACTCCAGCAGGCGGTTCGCCTGAACCCCAAATCCCCGGAAGCCTACAATCAGTTGGGCACCACTTATCGTTTTATGGGGCGCTATGAGGAAGCCCGCGAAGCGTTTGCCAAGGCGCTGAGTCTGGATCCACGCTATGCCGAGGCGTACCTGAACCAGGGTATTATGCAACTGACGATGGGAGATCTTGCTGGCGCTAAGGCGCAGTTTAGCAGCGCTATCCGCCTGAACAGCAAGAACTATATGGCGCATTACCGGTTGGGGGAAGCGCACTTGATGTCGGGTGACGCCCATGCCGCGCTGAAGTCACTCAATACCGCTTTGGCGCTGGATCCGGGCAATGCCGCAATTATGGCGAAGATGGGTGATGCGTATCAGGCGCAAGGTAATACGGCGGCGGCCATCGCGCATTACCGCAAGGCCATCCAGGCAAGCCCCGCCTACATGCCTGCTTATATGGCCATTTCGGATATCTTCGACAAGCGCGGAGACGGCGAGCTGGCCATGGCGGAATTGCGTAGCGCCATCAATGTGAACCCTAATTTTACAGCCGGTCGGAACCGTCTGGGGCGTTTGGCTTTGAGTGTGGATAAGCCGGATCAGGCGATGCAATACTACCGGGAAGCCTTACGTCAGAACCCGAAAGATCCGGAGGCGATTCAGGGCTTAACCCAGGCGCTGACCATTGTGGCCCAAAAACAGGCTACCTACAGTCAAACGGTTGGCGCAGACAGCGATATGCTGAACGCCGAACAATCCATTCAGGAAGCCCTGCGTTTGAATCCGAATGATATGCGCTTGCACCTGGCCAACTTGCGCATTGCGCAACTGACCGGCAAAGCGGCTATCTCTCAGTCCGAGTTGCAACGCATTGCTTCCATGCAACCTCAGAACGAGCATGAAGCCATGATGCAGGGAGAGGCTTTCCTTGCCTTAGGACGGTATCAGGAGGCTGATCAGGTCTTTACCCAGTTGATGCAACGGGCAAACGGCAATGCCGACAAGTTGCTGATGATTGGCGACACGCTCAAAATCAACGGCGATTTGCTTCGGGCGAAAGATGCCTATCGTATGGCGCTTGCGGCTGAGCCTGGCAACCTAAAGGCTCAACGCGGCATTGAGCGCATTGAAAAGGCCGAGGCGGAATCCGACAAGACCCTGCGTCTTGCCAAGGCTTTAAACACCTGGCGCAGCACCGGTAAAGACAGTTCGATTGATTTCTATGAGGATGCGCTATCCAAAAATCCGCGCCAGCCGGAAGCCCGCTTGGCCCTTGCCAAGTTGTACGAGAAAACCAAGGCTTACAACAAAGCGGCCATGTCGTATCAGTTTTATTTGGGACTTCGTCCGGATTTGACGGACAAGGAGCGCCAGGCATACGAGCGGAAAATCGCAACGCTTCAGGAAAAAGCGCTCAGGGCAGCAGGGCAGCAAAGACCCCAGTATAACCTGGAGCATCCCATGCCCAGCACCTTGCAGCCTGCGGCTATCCAATCAGGTCAACCGACCTTGGCGCCCATTAGTACGGCTGAGTAATCAAATCGGATAAAACCAAAGGCCCGGAGGAACATCCGGGCCTTTGAAATTTTTTTTGAATTCGTTTGATTTTAGTAAGCGCCCCGGCTGGCCAAAACGGCGGGGATAGTGCGGAACAGGATTTGCACATCGGTCAGCAGGTTCCAAGCTGTGACGTATTGCATTTCCAATTCGCACAGTTGGTTAAAACTCAGTTTGGAACGGCCGCTGACCTGCCACAGCCCGGTGATGCCCGGATAGACATGGAAGCGCAGTGTGTACGGGTCCTTGAATAATTCGCTTTCATCACGAGGCAGCGGGCGGGGTCCTACCAGGCTCATTTCACCGCGCACCACGTTCAGCAATTGCGGCAGTTCATCCAGACTCAACGCCCGCAGGAATTTTCCGATGGGCGTCACCCTCGGATCGTTTTTCATCTTGAACAGATCGCCTTGCAAATTGGCTTGCGCGCGTAGCGCATCCCGTTGCGCGTCTGCATCCACACACATTGTGCGGAATTTATACATGTAGAATGGTTTGAAATTTTTGCCAATCCGCTCGCTCTTGTACAACACAGGGCCAGGCGAAGTCAGCTTGACGAGCAGGGCAATGACCAGCAATAGCGGAGAAATCGCGATTAATCCCAGCGAAGCGGCGCAAAAATCAAAAGCGCGCTTAATCCCTTGCTGGAGCTGGTAAACCCACTGATGGGACTTCACCAGGAACGCCAGTTCATGATGTAGCGGAATTGTTGCAATTTTAGGAGCAGTCTGGAGCTTGGGACTTTGTTGTATTGCGATGGGGGAAGTGATCATGGCAATCTCTTCAATTTTGGGGTGTTTTATCTTGCAAATATCCTGTGCTGCTATGAAAAGCAGTCAAATTCAAAAATTGCCTCAACTTTTGATGGAAACCCCTGTAGAATATTGAAATTTCCGCTGACAAAAGGGTTTAAGCGCTTTACAAGAATTATCAAAAAATAAACAACCTGCTGAAATGGTATCAAGATGCTGCAAAAGAAACATATTCTATTTATCATCGTTTTGAACGTCCTGCTGGCTGCCTGGATGATTGGGCAGAGTGAGGTGGCGGAGTTGTTCCAGGCGGCTCCGAAAAGTTCGGAACCGATTGCGGATTCGTATCAAACCATTTTGC
>DATNQC010000432.1:0-2938 GCA_036702885.1 Oculatellaceae cyanobacterium
GAAGAAGCCTATGATAGCTTCCTCACCCAGTACTACCAGGAGCAGGCGCCGGAGGATCTACCGGATGAGTTGATTCTGCAATTCCCAACCGAGGAAGAAACTGTCTTGCGGGAGCTATTGAGCCGGAAGAAAGGCAAGAAAACGCAGGTCACGTTTCCACGCAAGGGCGTCAAGAAAGATTTGCTGGATTTGGCCATTAAAAACGCCCAGGAAACGCTGGAGCAGGCTCAAAGTCAGGAGGTTAAGCATTATCGCAATGACCCGGCGCGCGCATTGCTGGAATTGCAAGAGCGGCTCGGTCTGCCAGAGTTCCCGACCCGGATGGAATGCTACGATATTTCGCATTTTCAGGGCGCTCAAACGGTCGCCTCAATGGTGGTGTTTACCAACGGCGTGCCGGATAAGCGGGCCTACCGGCGGTTTAAGATCAACCTGGCTGAAGGCGGCCCGGATGATTTCACCAGCATGCGGGAGGTCATTACCCGGCGCTTCTCCAGGGCGAAAAACGGGGATGCGGGCTGGGAAAGCCCCTCTTTGGTGATTATTGATGGCGGCAAAGGGCAGCTTTCGTCCGCAGTGGAAGCTTTGCGTGATTTGGGCGTGACAGGGCAACCCATTATTTCGCTTGCCAAAAAGTTTGAAGAGGTGTACCGACCGGGGGAATCCCGCCCCGTCCTGCTGTCGCGGGATTCCTCGGCGCTGTTTGTGCTGCAGCAGATTCGCGACGAGGCGCACCGCTTTGCCATTACGTACCATCGCAATTTACGTGGCAAAAAGGCGACCCGTTCTGCTCTGGATGACATCGGAGGGATTGGTCCCAAGCGCAAGGCCGCTTTGTTGAAGCATTTTGGCAGCGTATCCAAAATCAGGCAGGCATCCGTCGAGGAAATTGCTTCTTTGCCCGGCTTCAATGCCGCCGTGGCGGAAAAAGTGTATCAGGCGCTGCATGGAGCGCATTGAAGTAGGAGCCCCCATTAGAAAATGATCTGGAGAGAGTATTTTTAAGTGCAAACTGTTCAGAAATTACTGCATTGAACGATAAATGAAACAACAGATGTTCCAGTACGGAGTCATATAGTGAGAAAACAACAGGGCTTTACATTGGCGGAGCTGCTGATAGCCCTGGCCATTCTGGGTGTGATCGCCACATTTTCGATCCCCAAAGTGTTGAACACCCAGCAGGAAGGAAAATTCAAGGTTATCGCGAAAGAGTCGGCAGGGATGGTGTCGGAAGCCTTCCAGGCCTACTTAATGAGCAATTCGTTAACCGAAGATACCCATGCGCAGGACCTCAAAGGCTACATCAACTATGTGAGCCGGGATACGACCTCGAACATTGACGGCGCTTATGGTAATGGGTCGGTTTCCTGCACCGGAACCAACGTTTGCCTTCGCCTCCATAACGGCGCGGTCATCCTGATACCGGATATTTCCTTTGGGGGGACAGCAACCACCAATGCCGTGTACTTTTATGTCGATCCCGATGGCCAGGATGGCGGTGTGCCGAACGGTACCGGCAACAGTGTGGTGTTTTTCCTCTATGCCAATGGCCGTCTGACCACGTGGAAGAATAAACTGGCGAACACAACCACGAGTTTTGGCGTGGAGGCGGACTGCGCCTCTTGTGATCCCCCTTGGTTCAGTTGGAACTGATGATTACCGACCGCAAAGTTTGATGGGAACGATGCTGAGCGCATACAGGCACAGCATGGCAAACGCTACAATGCTCATGGTGAAGGGGTCTTGCGTGGGCGTCACAACAGCGGAGGCGATAAATACCAGGATCGTTGCCCAGCGCCACTCCCGAAGCAGCTTTTCGGATGTAATCAAGCCCGTAAAGGAAAGCAGGAACAGTACCATGGGCAATTCAAACATCCCGCCTGTGACAAAGAGCAGCCCAGCGCAAAACGAAATGTAATGCTCGATGCTCAGGTGGGTTTGGGCAATCTGTTGGCCGTAATCGACTAGAAACGAGATGGCGGTTGGCACCACGAAGAAGTAGGCGAAGACTGTCCCGGCGACAAACAGGAGCGTGCCTCCCAAAACCGCCCAGGTCACCATGCCGCGCTCCCGGCCTTGAAGGCCCGGCAGTACAAAGCGCAGCAGATTGTACAGGATGACCGGCGCGGCCAAGCCCAGGCCCATGTAAAACGCCACGCGGATGCTGGCCATCAGCACTTCACCAGGCTGTAACTGGATGAAGACAATGCTATCCGGCGCCATGGCTTTCAGCACACGAATAACAGGAAGCGAGAAATAGAACCCTACCCCAATCCCAATAACCAGCGCCAGGACGGACCACAAAACCCGGTTGCGGAGCTCCGCAATGTGATCGACCAGCGGCATGGCCAGTTCATCCGTGTGCGCCGCCTGTCGGGTGGCATCCGGCAGGGAGGACGGCACGCTCAAGCCCGGATCGGTGCCCGAACGCTCAAAGAACTGTGGCAATTGGGAGGAATCGCTCATGGTCTGATTCTATCGTGAAATGGACGCGGCGTTTTGACGGGCCGCCGAGACTTCTGCCATGATAACCGATCCGCTGATGGCGACATTCAGGGACTCCACCGCGCTGTCCATCGGAATGGTGATAGCCTGAGCGCCGGGTAATTCAAACAGAGCGGGCGAAACCCCCTGACCCTCGTTGCCCAGCACGATGGCGCAATGTCCGGTGTAATCCACTGCCCGGTAAGAGACGGCGTTGGAGTGCCCAGTGGTGATGAAAAGCCGCCAGCCGTCGAGCAGTTGCGGAAGTTCCTTTGTGGGGCGCTCCAGAATGTGCAGGGTGAAAATCAGTCCAGCGGAAGAACGGATGACCTTGGGATTATAAGGCTCCACGCTGTCATCGGTCAAAATCAGGCTCTTAAAGCCAAAAGCTGCCGCGGAACGAGCCAATGTCCCCAGGTTGCCCGGATCCTGAATCCCATCCAGCACCAACACC
>DATNQC010000437.1:0-5463 GCA_036702885.1 Oculatellaceae cyanobacterium
ATATCTGACCAATGACGATCAACTGGACGGCGTCACCCGGACAGACCTCAGCCAAGGCTCCATCCGCGTGACCCGACGCAATCTGGATGTGGCCATTGAAGGCTTCGGCTATATCCCTGTAACGCAACCGGATGGCACGACTGCCTACACCCGCGACGGCAGCTTCAGCCTGAATAGTCAGGGGTATATAGTCACCCAGCGGGGCGACCTCATCGGCAACGGCATTCAGGTGCCCGTTGATTACACCGAAGTGCAAATCACCGCCGAAGGTCAGGTCCGGATTAAAACCAAAGACAACAACGAATTCCGGGAAATTGGCAAAATCTCCCTCGTTCGCTTTCCCAATGCGGAAGGGCTTAAAAACATCGGTTACAACAAATTTGTGGAATCCGAGGCATCCGGCAAACCCAGCCTGGATGATAGCAGCAAACTCAAACAAGGCTGCCTGGAACAAGCCAACGTCAACGTCCACACGCAGATTGACCAGGTCCTTCGCCTCAATGCGGGCCTCATCTCCAACATGCGGATCATCAAGTTTGCAGACGATCTCTACCGTCAATCCGTCAACCTCAGACAATAACCGTAATTATTAGGAACTGACCATGAGTTTCTTATTCCCTGATTCATCCCTGAATATCGTGCTGAATTCACTGAGTGCGATTTCCGAACGGCAGCGCCTTGCCAGCGCCAACCTTGCAAACGCACATACGCCCGGCTATACCGCAAAACAAGTCTCCTTTTCCGACTTGCTCCGGGAAGACAATCCGTTTGAAACGGATCTATCCCGCAAGATGGGGGGGGCTATGGGCGCCTTGGGTGCTGATACCGGCCAACCCGTCAACCTTCAGCGCGAAATGATTGAAATGCAGAAAAACATGCTGTACTACAGCATGGCTAGCCGCCGCGCCTCCACCATCTTCAACGCGCTGCGCACCGCAAGCCAGATTGGCCGTTAATGAAGTGAGGACCGGAACATGACCCTTTCCAGCTCATTCGGCATTTCCGCAGAAGCGCTTTCCGCACAATCGGAACGCATGAAAATTCATGCCAACAACATCGCCAACATCAACACCCCGTACTATGTCCGCAAAATTCCGGTGCTCGCGGAAAACTACCAGACCTCCTTCACGGATGTCATCACCGGACTACGCAATGGAGTCATCAACACTGGCATTTCCTACGGTCCCGGCGGCGTCACCCTGGCAGGGGTCGTTGCAGATCCGACGCCCGGACGCCGTATTTATGAACCGGGACATCCGCAAGCCGATAAGGACGGCTATGTGACGCTATCCAACGTGAACGTCATGACCGATATGGCAGACGCCATGAACACCTCCCGGTTGTATGAAGCCAACCTGGCCGTCATCGGCATTGTCAAAGCCATGGCCAACCGGGCGCTTGAAATCGGTCGCGGTGGCTAGAAGCAATAGATAAGGAGTGAAGGGAGTCCATGATATCCGGGATTTCTGAAGCAGGCTTGCAGGCCGCAGAAAACAGAATCCAGCAGATTGAAGGCATGCTGAACACCATGCGCGCCCAGCAGGCGACTTCTTCCCAAAATGTAACGCCACCCACCCAAACAGGCCTGCCTAAACCGTTCCAGTTCTATCTGAAAAATACCAATGCCGCTTCATCTGTAGAACAAAGGGCAGCGGCGCTCCAGCCGACCATTGAAAGCCTCAGCGAGCGGTACGGCGTGGATAAGGATCTGGTGAACGCCGTGGTTCGTCAAGAATCCGGCTTTAACCCGAATGCGGTTTCCAAGGCCGGGGCCGTCGGACTCATGCAACTCATGCCCGGCACCGCCCAAAGTCTGGGCGTCACCAATCCGAAAGACCCAACTCAAAATCTGGATGGCGGCATTCGTCATTTAAAAGGACTTTTGGAGCGCTACCACGGCAATATTCCGCTGGCACTTGCCGCTTATAACGCCGGAGCCGGAGCCGTCCAGAAGTACAAGGGAATCCCTCCCTATGCGGAAACGCAAAACTACGTGAGAAACATTCTGAGCATGTATCTCAAATCCAAGCAAAGTCTCGGTTAAGCGCAGCAACCCGTGGAGTTTTCCAAGCATGAATTCCGGATACATCCCCACGCTCTCCGCCATTTCCGGCGCGGAATCCCCCTTCAAACTCAATGGAATCGCCAAGCATACTGCTTTGCAGATGGGGGAAGAAACGCAAGGCCCAACGTTCAAGGATGCGCTGGGCAGCCTGGTCAAGAATGTCAACGAAACCCTGAACGCACCCGATAACCTGATGCGCGCCGCTATGACCACCGGCAGTGTGGATGTACACGATGTAATGATCGCCAACGCCAAGGCTGAACTGGTCGTCAACGTCACAGCGCAAGTAGCGACCAAAGTGGTGCAAGCCTACGACCGCATCCTGCAAATACAAATTTAATCCGTCTTGAAAGTATCTTTCTATCTCATTCAACACATCCAATTCAACACATCCAAGCGGCGCTGAATGCAAACAATGGCTGCCCCAATCCCGGACGTGTGCACCCGGTGAAAAACGCTATACAATAGCAGTATGGATACGACGCTGACGGAACTACAGGCACGCGAAGCACAAGCACTGCTGGAACGCGCCCTCTACGAACTGAAAAAAGTCATTGTGGGGCAGGAACACCTGCTGGAACGGCTTCTGGTTGCCGTCATCACGGGAGGCCATGTCCTAGTGGAAGGCGCGCCGGGTCTTGCCAAAACTCTGGCGCTGAAAAGTCTCAGTCAGGTCATGTCGGTGGAGTTCAAGCGCATCCAGTTCACTCCCGATCTGCTGCCCGCCGATCTCATTGGCACGCGTATCTATAACCCCAGCACTGGCCAGTTCTCCACAGAGCAAGGCCCCATTTTCTCGCATTTCATTCTGGCGGATGAAATCAATCGGGCTCCCGCCAAAGTACAAAGCGCCCTGCTGGAAGCCATGCAGGAGCAGCAAGTGACCATTGGCCGGGAAACCTTTCCACTACGTTCGCCTTTTTTGGTGATGGCAACGCAAAACCCCATTGAATCCGAAGGCACATTCAACCTGCCGGAAGCGCAGCTGGATCGCTTCCTCTTCAAGCTGCTGGTGCAATACCCGCAGGCGGAAGAGGAAATGATCATCATCCAGCGCATGACTGCAGAAACCCTGCCGACGCTGGAGCCGGTTCTGCACGCTGAAAGCATTTTAGAGATTCGTAGCCTGGCGCAAGCGGTTTATCTGGACCCCAAGCTCATGCGGTACATTGTGGATCTCGTTGATGCCACCCGTCGCCCGGAGCAGCCCCCTATTCTGTATGGCGCTTCCCCCCGGGGTTCTTTGGCATTGGCAACGGCCAGCAAGGCACTGGCCCTGTTGCAAGGCCGCACCTATGTGGTTCCAAGCGATATTGAGCGACTGATCCATGACACCTTACGGCATCGCGTGATTCTATCCTATGAGGGACTGGCCGAAGGCTTGACGTCCGACAAGATTCTGGACGCGCTTTGTCAGCAAATTCCAGCGCCGGTCCTGACCGGGGTCTGAACATGTTGCGCTGGCTGGATCCAATTCTTAATCCCATCGCCTGCCTACCGCCATTCCCGGAAGAGAAAAAACCGGAGCAGAACGCGGAAGCGCTGCTGGCCCGATTGGAGAGCATCCTCCGGCACCGCCTGAAATATGCCTTGACGGGCGACAATCGCAGCCTGCTCCGAGGTCAGGGACTCGACTTTGCAGATTTGCGCGAATACCGCCCTGGTGATGACATTCGAAAAATTGACTGGAATGTGTTTGCGCGCACATTAAATCCGCATGTTCGGGAGTATCAGGAGGAAAAGCAACTCACGCTCTGGCTGGTTCTGGATTGCACAGCCTCCATGCACTTTGGAAAAACCCGCACAAAATTCCAACTAGCCACGGAACTAGCCGGTTTGTTCGCCCTCCTGGCGGAAAAATCTGGCCATCAGCTTGGCGCGGTGCTGCTCAAGGCAAAACCAGAGATCATTCCACCCCAAGCAGGACTGCCAGCCATCCGGCGGATTCTGGATCGCACCTTGCAAGTGAGTGATGATCACGTTACAACCGGTGATCCCCTCGCCAAAGGCTTTCAGCAACTAGCGCATATCATTCGAAAACAGGCCACCATTATTGTATTCAGCGACTTTTTCTCCCCGGATTTCCAATGGCTACCGCCACTTGGTCGGCTATCCAGGCAAAACCGACTGATCTGCTTTGACCTGTATGATGCGGCAGAAGAAACCCCTCCCAAGCTAGGGCTACTCCCTGTTCGCGATTCAGAAACTGGTGCAGTAAGCTGGTTTGATACCTCCAACCCCAAAATTCTTTCCGAGTACCAGGAAGCATTCCGGCAACGGCGTCTCCGGATTCAAGAACAACTGGATCCCATTGGCGCCATCATCCCGGCAGAGGCTTCCGAAAACGCCGGTGATGTGCTGTTGCGTCTGCTCAAAGCGCCGGAAAGACGGAGGCAGGTGTCATGACGATGCTCTGGCAGGATGCGCGCGCCTTTTATTTTGTCTGGCCCTGGGCCTTGTTGCTGCTATTGCTCATTCCCATTGGCTGGAGCCTTTACCTTCGCGATCAACGAAAAAAGCTTGAAACGCTGGCCCTTTCGTTCAGCTACACCGCATTGGTCAGCCAACTCAAAAAACAGCCTACCCGCTGGAAGCGACTATTAGCCCCCAGCGCCACCAGCCTGCTGTGCGCCTTACTCATCCTAATCCTGGCGCGGCCCACGCTCGTTGCGCGTGTCCCGGTTAACACGGTGGATATGATGCTGGTGCTCGATATTTCCCTCAGTATGATGGCCGATGATATCCGCCCTAACCGACTGACTGCTGCCAAGGAAGCCGCCATTCGCTTTGTCAAAAGTCTCCCGCGAGATACCCGAATCGGGCTTGAATTATTTGCGGGCGATAATTATGTCCTCTCTCCGCCAACGACCCGTCACGGAGAAATTATTGAATACTTGCGCGCGCTGGATAAAAAAGATCTGAAACTGCGCACGGAAATTGGTAGCGCCCTGCACACTGCCCTGGAAGTGCTTAAAAAAAGTGACCGTCTCCCTGCACAAGCCGCCAATAAAGAACAGCAAACCACTCGCAAGCCGGAAAAAGCCGTCATTCTGCTCAGCGACGGGGACAGCCATGAAGGCTACCCTTGGGATATGGCGGCACGCGATGCCAAAAAGCTTAATATCATTACCTATACGGTTGGCGTGGGCAGCGCACAAGGCGGTGTTATCACTTATCAGGGTATTGAGTTGCCAGTCAATTTCAACGAGACAATCCTGCGCTCCATTGCAAAAATCACAGGGGGGGAATACTTTCGGGTATTCCGGGAATCCGATTTCCGCCGCGTGTATGAACGCATTCGCGAGCGGACCCTTCATTACGAGGAGCGTGATCTGGATTTATCCTTTCTATTCGCCGGTTTTGGGCTATTCATCCTGCTGCTGGCATTCCTGCTGAAC
>DATNQC010000443.1:0-5399 GCA_036702885.1 Oculatellaceae cyanobacterium
GCCTTGACCAACGCATTCAGATCCGGCTGCGCCTGCATCACGCCCATTGATGGCGAAGCGGGTTTGATTTCCAACATCAGGCGGATGGGGACATCCGTGCGACGGAACGCGGCTTCCAACTGCTCCGGTTGACAAGGGGTCACTTGCGCTTGCCAGGTTTCCAGCGGTTTTTCACGCTTTCGGGCTTCCACTTCCTGCTGTTTATGCGCCGCAATCCGGGCCAATACGTTATTCGCCATAAGCCCTCCGACACCGCTCAACCGTTTCCAGCACCTTGCCGCCATTGAGCAAATCCTTGGCAAGTTGCGCGCCTTCTTCAATGGATGCCGCCTTGCCCGCAATCCAGAAGCCAGCCCCGGCATTCACACACAACATGCGATGCTCCAGCGAGGCCTGCTGTTCTCCCCGGCAAAGCGCCATAAATAAATCCGCGCTCTCTTTCGGGACTCGCCGAATTTCCGGCAGTTTATCGTCTTCCGCCAGATAAAACAGCGCTCGCTCCTGCCGTCCTTCTCGCAAGTGAATGAGATGCGTCGCACCGCAAGGAGAAATTTCATCAAGACCCTGCGTCCCGTTCAGCGGGTGATGCACCAACAATGCTTGCTCCAGCGCCGGTTGATACGTTTGCAAGTAATCCGCCATTAATTGCTGCATGCCAGAGTGCGAAACACCCAACAAGCGATGCGTCGGCTTTAACGGATGCAGCAACGGTCCCAGGAAATTAAACACCGTGCGAAATCCCAGTGCTTTTCGGAGCGCATTAAAGGGTGCTAATGCTGGATAACACTGAGGGGCATATAAAAAGACCACGCCGCATTGAGCCAGCATGTCCGTCAGTCGTTCCAGCGGCGCTTCCGACCGAAAACCAAGGCATTCCAGAAAGTCAAAACTGCCACTGGCGCTACTCATCGCCCGGTTACCGAATTTAACCACGGGAACGCCACCCGCCGCCAAAACAAACGCCACCGCCGTGGAAGTGTTAAAAATCGAGCTTCCGCTCCCACCGGTGCCGCAACAATCCAGCACCATGCCCTCCACAGCAGGAAGCGCCACCACCGTTTTCCGCAAGGCTTCAATTAGCCGATGCAGCAAATCAACCGTCATACATTCCGGCTTGAGCTGATGCAGCAACGCAACCGTTTCTGCCTCCGGCAAGCGAAGCCGGATCAGATCCTCAATTTGCGTTTGGGATAAGTCCACGGTTTCCGGCATCAGCATTTTTCCAGGAAGTTCTTCAGCAAACGGGCGCCCTGCGGCGTTCCAATGGATTCCGGGTGGAACTGGATGCCATGCAAGGGCAGCGTTTTGTGACGAATCGCCATCGGCAGGCCCAACTGTTCTTCTCGCGCCGTAATCACAAAGCAATCCGGAAGCGTTTTTTCATCAATCAGCAGGGAGTGGTAACGCATCGCCTCGAAGGGATCGGGCAGTCCATCAAAGAGAGGCGTTTTTTCGACAATGCGAATCATGCTGGTTTTGCCATGCACGATTTCCGGTGCGGCAATGACCTGTCCGCCCAGGTGTTGCACGATGCCCTGATGTCCCAGACAGACGCCCAGCACCGGACAGCCCAATTCTTCCTGTTGCAGAATCACCTGCTTGCAGACGCCAAAATCTTTTTCTACGCCCGGATGCCCCGGCCCGGGAGACAAAATAATCCGGGTCGGCTTCAACGCCTTCAAGGCTGCTAAATCCAGAGCATCATTCCGATAGACTTGTACGGGAATCACCGTTTGTGCCTGAACCATCTGGTACAGGTTGTAGGTGAAAGAATCATAATTGTCGATGATGACAATCGGCCCTTGCGCAGCCAATGAATTCGCCTGTTGTTCACGCGGGGATGAAGTCAGAGTCACGATCTTGCTCCATTGAGTCCAAAAAATGACGGTTTGCCATGTGGATGGCCTTGAGGATGCTTTTGGCCTTGTTGCGGGTTTCCTCGTACTCCGCTTCCGGCGTGGAATTATAAACAACGCCCGCCCCGGCATGGACATGCGCGCGCCCATTCAGGATAAGCGCGGAACGGATGGCAATGGCGCTTTCCGTATTGCCGTGGAGGTCAAAATACCCCACCATCCCGGAATAGACGCCACGCTGCTCAGGCTCCAGCCTGGCCAGCAATTCCATTGCCCGGATTTTCGGCGCACCGCTGACTGTTCCACGCGGGAAACAGCTACGGACCACTTCATACCCTGTCTTTTCCGGTTGCAGGCGGCCACTGACCCGGGTTGCCAAATGCATGACGTGAGAATACCGAAGCACCTGGGCAATTTCGCCCACCTGGACCGTGCCAGCCTGACAAACACGACCCAGATCGTTCCGTCCCAGATCCACCAGCATCCGGTGTTCGGCCATTTCCTTGACGTTATTCTTCAGTTCCGTTTCCAGCGCCAAATCCGCTTCCAGAGAAGCGCCTCTTGGCCGCGTTCCAGCTAACGCGTGCAGCATCACCTCGCCATTTCGGCAACTGACAAAGGTTTCCGGAGAAGAGCCCAGGTAGGTGAATTCCGGGAATTGCAGGTAGTAAGCGTAAGGAGACGGATTAATGGCTTGAACCGTACGGTAAATATTCAGCGGCGGGCAATGAACCGGCAATGAAAAACGCTGCGCCAACACCAACTGGAAGATTTCTCCTTCAATAATCCACTGCCGGGCCTGTTCAACCGCTTGGCAAAACTGGGCCTTGGTCACCGAGGTTTCTACGCCCTCAAACAGGTTTTCTGCGGGAACTTCCGGCAACTGGAGCGCCTGCATGGGAGCCAGATTTGGCAGTGCATGATCCAGCGTCGACAGAATCCGGTTCACAAGCAGTTCCGCAGCCTTGCGCTCCCGGTAAGAAATAATATGAAGGCGACGATATAAGTGATCAAACACGATCACCGTATCATACAGCCCCATATAGGCATCCGGCACGTCCAATACATCTGTCGGGGCTTGGGGAATGTTTTCAAAGTAACGGGTCATGCCATAGCCCAGATAGCCGCCCCAACCGGCATAGAACGGAAGTTCCGCCAGCAGGCCGGACGGCGCTTCAACAACCGGCAGATACTCCTTTTGTAAGGTTTTCATCAAGGCCAGCGGATCCTCGCAGGCAAATTCCCGCACCTCACCCGTTTGGCGATTTTCCAAGCAGGCAAGGCCGTTTTTGACTTTCAGGCAAAGCAGGGGATCAATCCCAATCAGGGAGAAGCGGGCCATCCGGCGATCCCCATCGGCGCTTTCAAAAAGAAAAGCCGTGGACTCCTGACTGCTCAACTTGTGAAATAGCGATACGGGCGTTTCGGTATCGGACAATCTGGAAATAATGAGCGGACTAGGCATGAGCAGAGGACTCCGGGTTAAGACGTTGGGCTTCGCATGGAAGCGTATTGCGTCGTGCGACGGATGAGGGGCGTTGTTTTTGATGATACCGCATGGAGAAGCCTTTCCTGAAGTGAAATCTAACGTAAAAAACCCCGCAAGGAATGTGCCTGCGGGGTTTCAATTCTGGGTGATGCGGTGTTTCCAGCGTTTAGGCATCGCCCTGCAAACCGGCAGGCACAGACAAACGCCACCACCAGACTTTGGTGCAGATTGTTGCTGTTTGCCTACCAAATACTGTTTGCATCTGTCTTTCCAGAGAATGCCTAATTGTGAAACACCCTGATTGGACCAGAAAATAAACCGTTTTGCAACTGGAATTTAGCATAACCTGCTTCGAAAAAGATTATTCAATCACCTGCCAAGAGTATGTTTCTGAAATAAGGTTTCCGTCCTTGTCATAGATGCAATGTTTATACTGAACCTCTGGTTTTCCGTCGGTTCTCACTCGCTGCTGACCCGTCGGTAGAACCGAATTTCGTCGGCCGCGCTCGGGTTTATCAGCACCTTTAGACTTACTTTGAAAATACGTTACATGACTTCCAAAGGAAACTTGACCGGGAAAGTTTGTCATGTAGGAATTCCTAGCAGTTATAACAAACAAACAGCCCCCAACGACTGTCAGAGACTGCCAATACGCTTAAAAAAGTGGTGGAGGCGACAGGATTTGAACCCGCGACATCCTGCGTGCAAAGCAGGCGCTCTACCAACTGAGCTACGCCCCCGTGGCGTGAAATGGAATATAGCATAGCCATTTCGGAAATGCAAAGGGGGCTTTCAATGCAACACAAAAGTTTTTATAAACAGATATTACCAATACCCGGAACACAACCACCCTTCAGCGGATGGGGTGTGGTTTTGTGCCAAACCAACCGCACTCCCGACACTCCAATTCCGTCAGTTTTTCCGGCGGTCTGACGGCGGCAAAGTCCTGATTCAGCTCATGAATTTCCACTTCTTTGGCATCCAAAGAAGGGTGCCCACACTGCGGGCAAAGTAGCAGAGTTTGCATTTATTGACTCCTTCAATGGATTCTCCAACCAGTTTAAACCATGTAAAAATCCTGTAATCACCCGGTCAGGCTATTTTCACGCCTGATTAGCCTAGTTACCCTGTCTATTCAAGGCTCAACAGATAGCGCTGAGTAAAAACGGTTGCGCTATCACAAATAAAAAGACCCTGGACACTGCCAGGGCTTCAAGGGGGAACAAACGAGGTGGTTGTTGTGGATTCACTATTGAGTATTGCGCTTTTTGGAAAGGCGTCTCATCCACTGTTCACAGGAACCCCATCGGCTTTGCACTCGGATATACGGAGGAGGCATGACAGGCACCGCCATTCCCCGCTTCGGTACAAAAAGTAAAGCGCTCGTTAACCATTGGATATCAATCGGATGGTCGATAAAAAATCCGGTTCAATGCCGAACGGATTGATCCAAGGGCCAATGACTAACGTGGTGCGAAATGTCATACTGATTAATGAAACGAGGTAAGGGCCGCAGCCCACAGGGACAAGCGAGGGATACTATGGTCGACAGCATTTCCGGAAAGTCTCATCCGCTGCAAGATGCCGATCTACTGGGCGTCAGCCAGCAGCAATCTGTGAAGCGCGTCAATACCGAAGCCGCCAAACAAAGCGAAAACGTCTCGCTGGAGTTACTGGATCAGGCAAACATCTCAGATGAAGCCAAAAAGGCTTACGAGAGCGAGAAAGAAGTGCTCCGGTTCAGCCGTCTGGCGCAACGCATCAAGGAAAGTTCCGACACAGCCAAAATCAGCCACCTGAAAAACCTGGTGGATTCCGGCCGTATCAACGAATACCTGCGCGGTCTCAATACGGAAGCCCTGGCAGAGAACATCCTGAATTCTCCGTCAGGCGCATTCCTGAGATAGCGTACAAGTTTATTCTCTAACCTGGTTCAAAAACCAAAGTAAACTCCTGTGGATTGCCAATACAAGACCCCGCGGTTTGCCAGCGGGGTTTTCTTTTGGGATTGGCTGGCCGATATATTCAGGGTAGGATGCACAACATTATAGGAT
>DATNQC010000448.1:0-9616 GCA_036702885.1 Oculatellaceae cyanobacterium
CTATTTCATCCTTCTCCTCGGAAGGATTTTTTAATGACGCTCAATGGTTATTTTCCACCCAACTAGACGACAGAACTTCAATTGAAAAGGAGATGTACGAATGGCTCTTTCCAACTTCATTCCGGAAGTCTGGAGCAAAAAACTTCTGAAGATTTTCGATAAAAACGTGGTGATGGCGAATCTTGTCAACCGCGATTTTGAAGGTGAAATTACCGGCGCGGGCGATGTTGTTCATGTCCGTACCTTCGGGAATGTCACCGTCAACGATTACACCCGGGACATGACTATTTCCTTCCAGTCGCTGACCGATCCCATGGTGGATTTATTAATCGATCAACAAAAATATTTCGCGTTTAAAGTGGACGATCTGGACAAGGCGCAAGCCAATATCGACATTCTGGAAGGCTATGCCGCGCGCGCCGCAATCGCCATCCGGGACGTGGTGGATTCCCGCCTGATCGGCCATTACACCGATGTCCACGGCGGCAATGTGATTGGCACGGATCTCGCCCCCATTACGCTAACGAAGGATAACATTTACGGCTACATCACCCAGCTTGGCGAACTTCTGGATGAAAGCAACGTGCCGCAGGAAGGCCGCAATCTGGTGATTACTCCCAAGTTCAAGACCCTGCTGCTGCAATCCGATGAATTCACCCGCGCAACGTCTTTGGGCGATAACGTCATCCAGAATGGCTACATCGGCAACGTCGCAGGGTTCTCTGTCCACGTAAGAATGTGCATTACCGCTCCGAAAATCCCGCCCAGGACAGAAGCCTTTTCTTTATTCGGAACTCCATCAGGGAAGTTATTTGCTGCCGTTCCCCCCAGGTTGTCCAAAATGACAAAACACTTTCCGCGTGGATCCGGCATGGTCAACGGCTTATTAGCGGCAAAATCAGCCTCTGCCGACGCGCCACGCCCCCCTGCTACTGGCGCTTCTGCATCGCTAAGATTGTTCCAAAAATGCTTATAAAGCCGTTCAGTATCCGCGTTGGCTCGTTGTGTTGCGCCGGATGCCGCGCTGCCAATTGAGCCAACTCCTAGCACATATCCCGGCGGCGCGGTTGTCCCCATCCACAACTTAGGGATGCCGATCGGATCCACCAGGTCTAACAAATCGTTCAGGGCATCCCCTGAAAAAGTACCCGAGAGATTGATATTACCGCTAAAGGTGGCGTTTCCTGTAAAGGTGTTTGCGCCTGAAAAGATATTATTCCCGGTGAAGGTATTGTTAGCGCCTAATTCCGCTTTGCTGTTTACCGCGTTGACCAACTGGTTTAGTTCAGCATTGACTTCACTGGATTTGATGTCTGTATTGGGTTGGAAGTTAAACAAACGTGCTATGAGCGCCATCTCAATCTCCTAAAATGCGTAACAAAAAAGCCCGCTTGCGCGAGCTTTCGATATGCAAGGGGGTTAGGTTATTGTTGTTTTAAAGCAGGCAAGAAGGATTCAGCAGATTTTTGTTTGAACTCTTCAAAATCAATGTCATTCTCGAATAAATCGCGGGTGTTCCTTAAAAGTTTTTGAAAACGCAAATTTCCAAGTGGGCTACGCGTTAGGAAGGCAAAAACAGACATGCCAGCATCCCCTAGGTCAAGCATGCCTCCGGTTGTATCGCCTTTGCTGAATTTTTTTACGCTTCTCTTCATTCCTATGTCAAAGGCTTCCCCGGCCCGGTTGAATAATTCAGTACCTAAACCGAGGGTAATTCCACCCGGGCGGGTCAGTTTCCCAAACGTGTTAATGTTTGCATCTTCCCACTCTTTATAACCATCATTTGCTCTAAGGATTGCAGACAGTGGAGCCGGAATAACGGCAGCAGGGCCACCGATCATTGAGGTTAAAGCCGTCCACATGGCAAGCTGCCTTAAAGACTCTGCTCTTTTACCGGGGGTTGCAAGACCCTTTGCCATACCAGCAAGCATATAGTAGGTGTTAAACGTGTAGTTCATCAAGGTGACGGCATCACGATTTTTACGCCCAATTCGGGGATCATTGCCCCAGCGGTTTTTGAAAGCAATTTTCTCTACCGCCTCTGTGCCTGAGCCACCTTTAGCCTTACCGGTATAATAGGCAAGGTTTTTCAATGGCCTGTCTGTAACGGCCATGATCTTGTCATTCAATGTATTGTAGGCATGCTGAAGCGAAGCCAAAACCCCTTTACCTTTGGGTATTTTCATCCCATACACCCCGGCGGACTCCAGTTCTGGAACCTTGGCCCACAAATTAAACTTGGTTTCTTTTGTGAGATGAATCAGTCCATTGAATGTCGGCCTAAACCCATAGATAGCAGGTGCTTTAACAATAAGTTCAAGCGGGTTTCCTAGCAGGACTGTTCCGCTGAAATCTAAAACATTTGAGACTAAATTGCCTCTGGCTTTATCCCAGATAGTGCCATTCTTTCCGTAGAATGGATATCCTTCCCGAAGGTCACGCATCCAGTGAGCGGCTTGACCTTTGGTGGCTTCATCCAGGTTTTCAACCGTGTCGCTAATTTCATTTAAAACCTGCCGAATCCCTGTATTATATTCATTCCTGGCAGCTTTAAGGTTCTGGTGATTCCTGGCAAAGAAATCATCCAGGAAGCTAAACACAGGCCCGGTTACATCTTCCGGTAGGAAGTCCGCCGGTTTAAGCAGATCCATAAGGCCGCCTCGGACTCGCTCTTTAATACTCGGCATTTCTTCCGACTCCACTATAGAGTCAATGATATCGTCTGCGGTTTTGGCTGCTTTTGGGGCTGAAGCCTGCAATGCCTGAGAGGATGACCGTGCTTTAATCTGGTGGAATAGAGCCTTGGCGTTATCATCCAGGACATTGATTGCCCCTTCCGTTGTCTCGATTCCGCCAGCGTCAAAAACTCCGGCTAATTTGGCAACGACATTATGAGGATTGCAAGCGTTATTTGGCATTAGACTTTCAACCCAAAGAGGTTGCATAGTTTTACCATGTCCTCTTTGTCCTTCTCTATTTGTTTAAGTACGGTTTTAAGAGTCGCTTCATCAAATCTACCGCGTTTTTTGGCGGCATTTAAGATCTTTTGAGTCGGCTTATTAAATTGCTTTATCGTTTCTGATTTGAATAGAATTGCAAAATCGGTGGCGTTTTGCAAGGCTTCAGATGTTTTAATTGCCCCTTCTGCCGAGCGAACCCCACGGCTTAAAACATCTTTGGCTAAAAATGGGCGCTGCCCTAGATAAACATTGGAATATTCCCCAACAAAAGGCGCTTTGTCGGTTGCGCGGGCTTTTAAGATCTGACTTCCATTAGGGGAAGGCTCTAGGTGGTAAGTTGTGAAGTGTCCACGCTGGTTATAGCCATGGAGAAGGACTTTTCCCTCCTTCGTTTTGCCCCAATATAGCGGGGTGAACGTGGTAGTTTCCACCTTAACATTGCCTTTAGCTGTGACCTTGGCGGCCTCCATAGACCGTCCGGCCTCTTCCGCTACGTATTCAACCCGCACAGCCTTACCTTGAGACATTGCGTCGTCAATGATTTTTGCGGTGGCTTGGAACGGATCGGAAATATTAGCCTCGACATCTTGGAACTTTAATGCCCGGCTATCCAGCGGTAATTGCCTATAAATACCTTTGGAGGCGTCTTGAACCTCGGCACGAGCTACAGCACGGAGATTTGTATGGATATCTTTTTGCGCTTCCGTTAATTTCTGGCCCATTTGCTTTTCAAGCTGGCCTACTGTCAGGCTTCCGGCGTTTTCAGGGAGCCCGGCGGCTTGTTCTACCTGAGCCACCATCTCTTTTACTGACCCTTGAAGCGGTTTTTTAGGTGTGATATTCTGTATAGTGCCGCTTTGTGTCTCTGCGCTGGGGCTAGCCTTTCCGGTAACTTCGGGCGAACCTTGGGAAGAGACATCAGAACCGGATCTGGTGGCTTGGGGGCTGCGCTCCCCTTCCCAAAGCGGCGTTTTCTTATCAAGTCGTTTTGGGTTGATGGGGTGAGAAGAGTTAACGCGGTAGTATCCCTTTGAGGGCGCTATTTCAATATAGGTAATATGCCCCTCTTTTTTGGCTGCCAGGATAAGTGATTTATCACCATGTTTTAGGGTCTTGCCTTCGTAAATGGCGTTGAAGTTGCGTAGAACGTATTTTGCATGATCGAGCGAATTTTTAAAGCCTTTTCTCTGAGCGTCCTTATCATGAGGGAGCGCGTGGGGGATTGACTGCTTTTCAATGCGTAACGCCCCTGCTTTAAATGGCTGGCCCAACTTGGCGCTAATAGCCTCCGCCATTTCGTCAGTCAGTTGACCATGATTAAGGGAGTTATCATCCGCCGGAATAAACTTTTTTGCGCGAACCTTTACCTTGCTTCTAATGAGAGTCCCCGTGTTCCGTGCGGCGCTCAGATCGGTTTTTCGTACAGGGCGTCCTTGCGTCAGCGCCTGGGCGAGTTCATCCATTTTGGTGACGAGCCGGGCAAAATCATTGGCATCAATCAGATCACGATCAATCTCGCCGCGTTGAAGCTGCCCAAAGATTTCCGCCAGGGATTCAAAGGTTTTCATAGCTTCTTTACGAGCAGCTTCTTTTAAGGCTTTTGTGTGAGCCTGCAATAATTCATGGGTGTTAGGCCCGAAAAACTCTTGCCATGCACTCTTAACAGCCTTAACACCGCCTTTCAGGACTCTCCCGGCTCCTGCGATGGACGCCGGAAATGCAGCACCCATTACCGCGCCCTCTAGGCCATGCAAAGCACGTTGTCCTAAATCAAATTGATGCCCCGGTTGGCTTTTGAGAGCCTCCCAAGCGCCAACTTCAGCCGCTCCTCTTGCCATTTGCGAGAGCAACGGTACACGTTGCCCGGCTGCTTCAGCGGTCGTTCCGAAGATTCGAGCCGTTAAGGGGTTCATAGGCGCTAAGCCTTCAATCGCTGCCCCGATGCCCATCAGCGGTAAAGTAGACCCGGCAAACTCGGGTATCCCTGCAATCGGGGACTGTTGAAGCCGTGATAAGTCCTGCTCGGGGTACATTGCCTGAATCGCTTGAGTTGGATCAAGGTAGCCCAACGTTGCACCTTTGAGTGCTTGCCCAATTCCAAAGGCCTGCCCTGCCGTCATAGGCCTAATATCTTCAACACGGGTTGGGGCAAAGTTACTCATTCCAGCAATCCCCGGAGAGAAGCTTGGAATACCGCTAGTCATTGGCTTGCTGTTATCCACAAACTCAGCTTGTGGCCTTTGTGCACCCCGAAGGCTTCCGTAGGCCGCCTGGGGAGGTTCAGCCTGAATCTGAGGCATCACCACTTCTTGGATATATTGCTGTTTTTCTTGAATGGAGGCTTTTTCAAAGGCGGGATCATTGGCTGGGAGATAGTACTCCATCAGATATTGCATCTGTTCAACTGGTGGTGCCGCCATAAACTTAGGATCAGAACGTAAATCCTGAAATTGAACGCCACCTTGAAGGGGTTGCTGAATGGCCATTATCTACCCTGTTTCCTTTGCTTCCATTCACTGAATGACATAGGGATCGATTGCAATCTTTGATTGGACTGCCCTCCAAAAGCCAGCCCTCCGCCGCTAATCTGCCTAAGCAATTCATTACGGGCCTGCACCAATTGCTGAATGCGAGCCACACGTTGTCTATGTTGTGGGCTGCTAAAGAAGCCTTCAAGAGGGACTCTGATCTTTCCGTGTTGATCCAGCACGCCTTCAGCTTTCAATTGGGAATCAATTGCGCCAAGCTGGCTCTTCAGGAATTCCTGAACGCGATTCGCTTCCACGGTCGGACTGCCACCACTACCGCCGCCCGGTTGATATTTCTGCGCACGCAGCATATCTGCTTGAGCTTTTATTCTGTCAGTTGCCTCGGTTTGCTTGTTATGCCGCTCTGTTTCTTTCCGCTGCATTACATCGGTTCTGTAGCCTTGCTCGTTTTTCCGGCCTGTTAAGAGCTGGGAGATATCCGGCTTGGCCATTGTCCCAGCCATTGCAGGCGTGATCGGCTGCCGCTTGGTGACTCCGGTGGAGATCCCCATTTCACTAGTGTCCATTCCAGCATTTTGAAGCCTTTGCAAGCCGGGATTCACAATCTGATCAAAGATAGCCTGCCCAATGGGTCCATCAGCCATAACTCGGGGGAGTTGACCCATTGTCTCCTGGGCGTCCATTACATCCTGAGCGCGTTGCTGCATTGTTTTGGGTATATCACCATAGGCCCCATATGGATTAGTCATATGGAACTCACCGGTTTCCATCCAGTTAGCGAAATCTGGATTAGCAGCAATTTGCCGCAAGTGGTTTATTTCATCCGCTGTTAAGCGCTGTTTCCCTCTGTAGTTGGCAATACCGCCCGTCATTGCATTTGCAATGGCAAGGTTATCTGCCATTTCATCTTGCTGAGCCATAAGCGCTAGACGCTGGGCTTCTTCTGCTTGTTGTTGCAGATATCTGCCATAACGCTGTAGCGCCATATTCTGCGCTAACGCATTGCCGCCCTGAAATAAAGGTGAATTCGGAAAGGCAGCAGCGCCCAATGCCATCAAATTAGAGAACAGATTAAGTCCTTTTCCTCCATAGCCGCCAGCTTTTGCAATAGGCACCTGGGCGGTATTAAACATCTGCCGGGCTAGGTAATCATTGATATTAGGATTAGTAGCCATTCATACCACCCCTGTAACCGCCTTGGCCTTGAAAGCGACGGCGAGCCATTAACTGCTGGGTCTGGAAATTCATCGGGTCAACCTGTGGTTGCATTTGCGGGATTTGAGGCTGAGTAGCCTGCGGCACTTGTTGAGTTGGAACCAGGGGCGCTTGTTGCGCCTGTCCGAATTGCGCCTGCTGACCCATTTGTGGCCTACCGTGATGTCTGAAGTTACGTTGCTCAAAGCCGCCACGCCGCCTGTAATCTTCTATAAGCTCAGATGTTGGAGTGAGTGGGTGGGCAAGCATTTGGCCCAAGAGATACATTCCGGGAGAGAGCATCATCAAAGGGTTGATTGCGGACTCGTTTTGGACAATCCCATTCCTGGGGGTTAAAGCATTTTTTGCCATTTGAGCGGCTGCGGTAATGGCCGCAGTCTTGCCCATAGCTCCAAGAACGGCGGGCATTGCTGCTAGAAAAGCGGGTAACGGCATTTTTTTCTCCTTATCCTAAGCCTAAAATTTTGCCAAAAAAGCCGGGCTGGTTTTGGTTTTGGTAACTTTGCAACAGGTTTTGGAAATTCTGCAAGGCAAAATTACTAGCCGCTTGAGAACCTTGGAAAGCGGGTTCTAAAGCTGCTTGACCACGCGCCTGCTCCCCGCCCAGCGCCGCATTCATTAGATTGAATGCATTAACGTAGGGTTGCAGCATTTGGTTCGGAATATTCATTTCGTACTGTCTGGCGCTTGCCTCGATGTCCGCCAATCCCTGCGCTCTATTTCGTTCCAATTCCCCGGCAAGATACCGATTGAAGCCAACCGAGTTACGCATTCCCGTCGCCGCTCCGACGGTATTCGCCGCGCCCAGCGCTTTGTTGTAAGACTCATTCAGCGCTGCTCTTTGTGGTGCTGCGTAGGCTTCTCTGTAGCCTGCCAGGGACTCAGGAGACATATTCACAATGCCAGGGATCTTGCCCATGATGTCGGATATGAACGCGGTCCCCTGGTCCCGGATTGCCTGCTCTTGAGGCGTCATAAACGTTTTAGAGACGTAAGCGTTTCTTTTTGGGTCATAAATGCGTTGAGAGCGAAGGATATCACCCTCGTAGAAGTATTCGCCCTGCGGTTTAGGGGCTTTTGGAGCGCTTTGTTTCTTGCTTTTACCCATTCTTTTTATCCTTTTGGGGTTTGAACTGATTCTTCAGCCTGGAAGGAATGCGCGGCTGATTCTTCAATAAGCAGAGCTCCACTACACTCTCAGGCTTCCCGTTTCGCAAGGTTTCCGCCTTATGCAAGCCCACCTTCCTGAACCCGTAAGCCCTTAAAAGTCTTTCCGGCCTACTTAAGTACGTGGGAACCATCGCCCGCAATTTACGAAGCTTCAGGGTATTGAAGCAGAAGGGAATGAACAACTTGAGAAAGGCGATTGCATGTCCTGAGAAGTCACGAAATTTTGGCAACATGGCCGCGTGAATCTCTCCAATTTCCCGTGGGCAGATTTCCACCCACATCGCCCCGCACTTTTCACCCTTGACGCTGCACAAAAACGCCTTAATGCTGCCTGATGCAATGCCCCGCTGCATCTTGTCAACCATCAGGATGATGTCATTTTCGTAATCGTCAATCAGTTCATCCTTACAAGCCATCGCCAGATCGAAAAGAAACCCGGCGTGTTCTTTGTTATTAATATCCAGCTTTTCTACACTTCTCACGCTTTTACATTTCCAAAAACTTCATACAGTAGATCCACTTGCCGGATGCCAGGGCGGCTATCCGCTGACACGCTCACAAACCGGAATTTAATCGCATTGCCCCGTCCCAGGTTGCGAATATGAAAAATATTCTGGGTATCGCTGGCCCAAACAGCCTGATTCCATTTGCTAACGTCCCATTGGCCGCCCTGGCTACCAGAGGTAAACGTTTGGTCATTCAGCCGGACACGGTTCCGGGTTTTTAAAATCCGCCATTGAACGATGATGTCCCCGCCCCCGCTGCTGGAATCCGCATACAAGGTCAGATGCTTATACCGCTTGTAAGCCCCGATGCCGTTATGGGCAATCCATTTAGATTCCCATTCTGCTTGAATCACATCCCTAATCAGTGAAAGGTCTTGAATGGGCGTATCATCTACCTGGATAACCCAATCGTCTGATACGGTAATCAGAGAGGTTATACTGACCGTCTCGGAAAACAGAATCGGCCAAGACTCTTCTATTGTCTCCGTGCCTTTAATCCCGGTTGTCGGAATGTTAATAAAAGATACTGACCAGGTATCAGAAGCAATAATTTGTTGCTGAATGCTGACTGTTTCAGAAAACAGAATCGGCCAAGACTCTTCTATTGTCTCCGTGCTTTCAATCCCGATTGTCGGAATGTCACTGATAACCCAATCGTCAGATACGGTAATCAGAGAGGTTATACTGACCGTCTCGGAAAACTGAATCGGCCAGGACTCTTCTATTGGCTCCGTATAATAGACGGTTACTCGGAAGTGATCGACGGCAACGGTAGCGCCCGCGCCAAAATTCCCCACATGAAGGCTTGCGAGAAACCCACTCGTTCCGTTAGCGTTGTTGACCTGCTCAGGAGTCAACCCCCCCGGCGCAAGGCTAAGGTCATTTTCTCCACCGACGGATATATACCCACCGGGGAAAATTCCGGTTTGAAATAACGTCCAAGAAGAGCCTCCTGATGTTCCATCCGGCCATATACTAAACCCAACCCACACCTCATTAGTGGAACTTAAATCAGCTTCCAGCTTGATCCCTGTAATGGTCGCGTTGGAAGGGATGGAAAAGCCAAAATCGTGCCCAACCAGCTGACTGGAATAACCCCCGGCACCCAGGGTGACGGTGGCATTATTACCATCGTCTGCTTTTATATTGTTCACGTTTGCCCAGGCAGTACCGCCAGAAAAAAACTGCGTTACGCCTCCGGGAGAGAGAGGCCCCTGACTAGGCACCGGCCTTTGCTTCAGAATGCTGACTGTTTCAGAAAACTGAATCGGCCAGG
>DATNQC010000453.1:0-2037 GCA_036702885.1 Oculatellaceae cyanobacterium
CTCTTTAAGGGTGGCTATTTTGGGCGGTTGGTGAGACGCCGGGGTCAAGGTATCCACCTTCGCGCCTTGCCGGCTTAGGGTAACGACCGCCATTTTGCCTGTCACATTGTGGTCAGGGACACCAAAAAGCAGAGGCGCTTGATGAGGCGTCAGTTCGGAAGAGCGAACCCGGCTGCTTGTTTTAAACCGAAGGATAGGCGCCTGATCTGCATAAACAGACTTTTTAATCATGCCCGGAACGATGTTCCGAACGAAATACTGCTTGCCATTAAAGCCAAACTGGACGGAATGCTGCGTTCTCGGTGCAGAAGTTACGGATTCCGGGACGCCTTCAAGACGAAGTCTTTCCACGGCTTGAGCGCGTGGTGAAGCGGCAGGCGGAACACTGCTATTCTGTGATAGATCAACCAGTTTAAACGGGTTTGTCGTGTTTTGAAGTGGAACGGGTGCAGCCGTCTTTTGGGCGGAACGCATCCGCATAATGCCTGCTGCCAACAGCGCGCCAACGATCATCCCGGGGAGGCCGCAACCCAGCACACCGCCCAGTAGTCCACCCAAAATCGTCCCTGCAACGAGAACGCCCATTTTGGTTGTCTTTTTGGCCGCTTCCTGGGCGTTTTTCCAGCGCAGGTCAGATTGCTGCCGCTGGAGCGCTTCCTGCCTGTTGCCGAAAAAGACCTGGTCAGCCGGAGCTGTTGTAGTGACCTTGTAGGTGCCTTGGCTGCCCTGTAAGCTTTGCAGACGACTGAGTGCAATCTGCTTGGAAGCGGCAGGTTGTTCGGAGCCCGTCAATAACACTTTTACCATGCGTTTGTACGACCTCTCTCTATCCGATTAAAGAGACTCGTTCCGCCCCCGTCCGCAATCGTTCGGCGGAAGCATCGCTCTATCCTTCAAAACTAGTCGATGTAAATCGTGTCTGACCGTTAGGGACGCGATGAACGTATTTGCTATTGGACCACAAAAAAATGATTATGCAAGCGGTCATTCAGCATCCCGGCAGGATTTTCCCCACTCAAAGTTCGTTTTTTTGTCAAGTTTCCCCCTGTATATACTGTATCAATGTACCCACTTTGCGATTACCACTCAACACCACGTTTTTTATAATAATACCGTGTTTTTGATAAATGGGGGCAATCCATGCGGAAAATTGAAAAAATCCAGAAAACGGAGGCGGAGTGGCGTGCGCAACTCACGCCCGAACAGTATGAAATTACCCGGAATAAAGGTACGGAATGTCCCTTTACAGGGCGGTTAAACGACTTCAAGGGAGACGGTGAATTTCTCTGCGTATGCTGTGGCGAGCTTCTTTTCAGCAGTGATGCAAAATATGAGTCCGGCTCGGGGTGGCCCAGCTTTTTTCAGCCCGTGAACAAAGAGAGCATCGAAGAAGTATTGGATGAAAGCCATGGGATGCGCCGGATAGAAGTACGCTGTGCGCGTTGCGAGGCGCATTTGGGGCATGTGTTTCCCGATGGCCCCCCGCCTACGGGTTTACGGTACTGCATTAATTCGGCAGCCCTGAAATTAAAGCAGTAACCCCATCCCAACACCCAATTAAAGCGATTTCCGGGTTAATGGCTGCTTTGAAGTTTTTCCATTGAAACGCGTGTTATTTAGCTTTTATTTATCATCGTAATAACATCCATTTTTTGAAAATAAAACAGAGGCGACCCGTGAATGAGTTGCCTCTGTTTTTGTGAAAGCGCACGGCTTTATCACGAGAGATAACAACCTGCGCTTTTTGGAAAGTAAGAAACAGTTATTTGGCTTTTACAGAGATTTTTCGGCCTTTCTTTTCTTCTGCTTTGGGTAGTGTGACTTCCAAAAGGCCGTTGTTGAGTTCGGCGGTAATATCTTCTGTTTTAACCGGGCCAGGAAGCGGGATTTTCCGGTAGATGCTACCCTTGTGGCATTCTTTGCGGTAAAAATCCTTGTGCTCTTCTTCTGTCTCTTCCCGGGATTCGCCCTGAATGATGACTGCATCGTCCTGGACTTCAATGTTCAGGTCTTCCGCCTTGATGCCGGGAACTTCAA
>DATNQC010000457.1:0-2387 GCA_036702885.1 Oculatellaceae cyanobacterium
GGATGTCATCAATAGTTTCGTATAAAATTGATTCCTTTTTCTGCCATTCTGCCGATACAGCATGGTGATAGCGTTCCATCACTGTTTTGGGTGGGGTTTGCACCTGAACAGGCTCCGAGTTTGTCTCAACAGGTGCAATAAACGCAGTGAATAAAGGAGAAATAGGGCCGGGACTTTGCGTCAAGGTGATGTTGACCGGTAGGATGCGTCCATCTTTTCGGATGGCATGCATGGTCATCTGGACGTCTGAAATAGGGCCGGAAGCCAGACGTTTTAAATGAGAAAACCAACACGATTGCTGGGTTGGCGGGATGAACAGCTTGTCTGGGGATTTTCCCAGAGCATCTGCCTGACTATGGCCAAACAATTGTTCTGCTGCGGTATTCCAGAGCAAAATACGGTTTCGCATGTCGAACGCGATAATCGCTTCTTTCGCCTGCTCGACAATATTTCGATATAACAGTGGGGAAACTTCTTCTGTGCGGAGCGTGTTGCGCATACCCAACTTCCTAAAAAGGGCCATAAGGAAAAAGACCCCATGAAAGGGAAGGAGGTTCCACAGATGTCGCAGCTTGTACTAAAGAGTGAAAGCAGGTAGAAACTGGCCGGATGGGTAGGGCGACCCCTGCCAGGCTGTCTAGCTGTTTTCGGGAGCAGGTGCCTGTATGCTGGAACCTGGACGTAAAGGAACCCCGGAAACGTTCTTGGGCGCGAGAAAGATATGAATGAACCGGGCGTCAACCCTGAGAGTCAGAATAACGAGCAACACCTCCTGGATACGTTTGAACAGGCGGCAGTTGGCCTTGCACAGATTAGCCCCGATGGTCGATGGCTTCGTCTCAACCGAAAGTATTGTGAAATCCTGGGTTATAACGAGAATGAGTTGCGTGGAAAGAACTTTCAGGAAATTACGCATCCGGATGACCTGGACTCTAACCTGCGGATTCATCAGCAATTGCTGACCGGGGAGCTGGATACTTGCTCCTGGGAGAAGCGGTATATCCGGAAGGACGGGGAAATCGTCTGGGTTCGTGTCTTGGCTTCTATTGTGAGAAACCGCGTTGGAAACCCCTTGTATTCCATTGCCGTGGTCGAGGATATTTCCAGTCGGAAACGGGCGGAGGAAGCGCTACGGCAAAGCAAGGAGCGCGAGCAACTTGCCTATGAAATCATTGATGATATCCGCTCTGAAATAGAACTGGACAAGATTTTGCGCAAAACGGCGGAGGGGATTGGTCGCTTTACCCAAGCGGATCGGTGCATCATCTGGCTTTATGACACGGAAAAACGCCGCTTTCAAATCCCGAACGCAAATCGGGAATACTGCCGTGGCCCGGAAGTTCAACCTTTAACGGCGGTGATTCATCAGTTTCCCGGTATTGAAGAGAGTGTTGTGTCGGATAAACCGATTCTACCCCATGCGCTAGGGTACACAAAAATTGCAAACATACCGGATATGCGTGAGGTGCCTGGTTTAACAGAGCAAGACTTGATAGCAATCCGACTGCGGGATATCAAGAGCTTCCTGCATGTGCCAATTCTGTATAAGGAGCAATTTTTGGGGTGTATCCGGGTGCATTCCACCTCGTGCTATCGACAGTGGGATGAAGAGACGGTCCGCTTGGTGGAGAATATGGCCGCTAAAATCGCCATTGCCATTCACCATGCCAAGACCGTCCAGGAGTTGAAAGACTCGGAAGCCCGAAAGACCGGCATTCTGGAATCTTCCCTGGATGCGATTATCACCATCGATCAGGATGGCGTTGTTTGTGAGTGGAATGCTGCGGCGGAACGAATTTTTGGTTATTCCCGGCAGGCAGCCATTCATCGGGAGCTGGCGGAACTTATCATTCCGCCCTGGAATAGGGAGACATTTCGGGAAGAGTTGGCTAGAGCGGCTAGCGAGGAGACTAATTTGGAAGGGCCGTTTGAGATGGTGGCCATGCGGGCGGATGGCACGGAATTTGATGCAGAATTGACTGTTACGCGTGTGCAGATTGCAAACGTTTTATTGTTTACAGGCACCTTGCGGGATATTACCCGACGGAAAAAAGCGGAAGAGCGGTTGAGACGCTATGCGGAAAAGTTGGAGGAAAGCAACAAGGATCTGGAATCGTTCGCCACGATTGTTTCCCAACGGTTGCAAATTCCGCTGAGAAAAATCCAGCTTTTTAGCGAACACATGCGCCAATCCGCGGAGCTACGCTTGAATGCGGAAGAGAAGGATGATCTTGATCGCTTGAAAAAAGCGGCGGATAAAATGCAAACACTCATTGACGACCTGTTGAATCTGTCCAAAGTGAATCGGCAGGGGAAGCCGCTCCGGAAAAACGAGCTTTCCTTTGCCGTGAAAGATGCGCTGCGAGAGTTGGCGCCCTACATTGAAG
>DATNQC010000428.1:0-2311 GCA_036702885.1 Oculatellaceae cyanobacterium
CTATATATCCGGGCAAGGGGACCTCAACAGCATCTTCAACCTTCGCTTTCCCAAAGAGAAAAAAGCACGTAAGCCGAAAAAGCAAGACAAACCGCTCTCCGATATCGTCATTCCCCAAGTCGCCCTGCAAGGCCAATTGAACCTGCATGATGTGGCTGTAGCCCGCAAAGAGGCCTGGCCGTATCACGTCGTTCACCACATCAACGGCCGGATTCAAATGCGCGGCGAAACACTTGGCACCCAAGGCATCCGCCTGTACATTGGAAACATCCCCTTTCGGCTACGGGGTTCTGTTCGGTTTAACAGCCAGCAGCTGGATCTGGAAGCCAAAACCGAACGCGTGGAGCTGACATCCGCCCGGAAACTGTTATCCGATCTTGGGGTTCCGTTACAAGCCCTTGGCAGCAGAGAGCTGGGTGGCAAGCTGGATGCCTTCGCCCATTTGCGTGGAAGCTTCAAAAATCCTGCCTATAGCGGCCATTTACGGGTTAAAGATGGTTCCTACAGCGACGCCAGCCTGGGGTTATCCATTGCAGGCATCCAGGGACAGGCCAGTATCCAGGGAATAGGGATTGATAAAGGCGAATATCAAAGTCAAATCAACCTGACCCATGCGGATTTCCAACTCGACCATCCTCAATTGACGCTGGATGACCTGCATGGCGAGGTTCGACTCAAGGGGCGGCTGGTCGCCCAAAGACCGCCTGAGCGTCCCACCATGGAAGGCTGGCTTCAAGCCAATGACGGCACTTTTCTGCATGAGCCCACCGGACTTCTGTTAAGCCGCATCCAAGGCAAAGTTCTTCTGAAACCGAACGCCTTTGAGGTTCCGCATTTGCAAGGCTTTTTGGGGAGCGCTCTCCTCAACGCGTCGGGTGAAATCTCCTCCGACTTCAAGCGATATCGGGCTCGGGTGACCGGTCAGAATATCCAGATCACTAAACTAACGGATGAAGTACTGGCCAAATTAACGGATGCATCGCTGCTGACATCTATCCGACCGACCCGTGGCCTTTTAAACTTGGACTGGGGCATTTCCACCGGGGAAAAGATGCATGGCAAGCTGTCCTTGCAAGACTTCATCGCGCAAACGGATGGCTACCCGCTCCGGATTCCGAGTTTATCCATGCTGTTTGATGGACAACGCATTCAAGTCCAGCCCACTACGCTCTACTATGGAGATGCACAAGCCCGCCTTGCGGGCGATTTACAGCTCAACGGGAAGTACAACTTCACCATTGCCACTGGAGAACTGCCAGTGGCGATGCTGCGAGACAGCATTGGCTTTATCAACAACATCTCTGGCCTGAGCCTGCCTGAAATATGGAATACCGCAGGTTCTTTCAGTGTCGATAGCAAGCTGAGCAACGGCGTCAGTGAAATCCGGGTGAGTTTCAACGATGCGGGACTATCCTGGCAAGGCGGTGACTTTCCCCTCTATAACATCAACGGACGACTGCTGTACCGCCGCATTGGCAATGGAGAAGACTTTGTCGGCACCCGGGATTTGAGCTTCCGGTACGGCAACTCACCGATTCATATCCGTGCAGGAAGTGGCGAACACTTCCGAATGAACTCAGAAGGCATTCTTTCTGCCCTGCTGATGAATCATTTTCTGGTCAGCCCGCAGTCCAACGCTACCCCTTATCAGGAAGTGCCCTTTCAGATTCTTGCGATGGGCGAACTGCACGGCTTACCAGGCACCAGTGAGGCTGTCCATAACCAGATTGCCACACATGTCCGCCTGGATCTGAACCCAACCATCAAGGATGCCTACAAGAACACACTGCCAGTTCCTGCTCATTTAAAGTCAATTGAGGAACCCTTACCCCCACCACTACCCCGTCGTAGAGCCACCACGGAACCGCCGCCAGCACCCGGAGAGTCACCCATTGACACCATCCGGCGTCGGCGCGAACGTCTGTCTCGGGATATGGAACGATTGGTAGGCCGGATTAAGGAAAGAGTCGATGAAGGCATCTCACGCTTTACCGGCAAACCGACAGAAGCGCCAGAACTTGCCAATACCCCCAAGCCGAAACCCGCCTCGCCGGATCGCGTTTATAACGCTGCAGAATCTAACGATCCGGCCCGGCGAAACGCACGACGTAACCGTCCTGCCCCTGCGCAAACTGCTGAGGGCGATGACAACGCTTATCTGGATGCACGCCTGATGCTTTCCGGGAACAATCTCTTTTTCCGCCGGGGCTTGATCCACCTGTTTGAAGCCGGAAACATTGTGCTGGAAGGCGCAATACAGGAAGTGTTCAGCCCGGATCGGTTATTCGGTTTTCATCTGTACACACAGCCC
>DATNQC010000458.1:0-6584 GCA_036702885.1 Oculatellaceae cyanobacterium
GGCACACGGGTCTTAATTAAGGCGGAAACACTCCAAAAGACCGGCTCTTTCAAGTTTCGAGGTGCGTATCATTTCCTGAGTCGCCTGGATGACACCCAGCGAAAAGCCGGCGTCGTCGCCTATTCTTCCGGGAATCATGCCCAAGCCGTCGCTTGCGCCGCCCAACAATTCGGTTGCTCCGCCTGGATTGTGATGCCCAAGGACGCCCCGACGATCAAAATCCGAAACACTCAGGAATACGGCGCAACAGTCATTCAATATGACCGACGCACACAATCTCGAGAAGCCATCGCGGAAAGCGTTGCGCAAGAGTTCGGCTGCACCGTGATCCCGCCTTTTGATCACCCACACATCATTGCCGGACAAGGAACTGTGGCTCTGGAGTTCATACAGCAGCTTCATGAACTCGGAGTCACTCCGCATGCCTTTCTGGCTCCGATCAGTGGCGGCGGCTTGATGGCAGGCTGCGCTCTGGCATTCAAGGCGCTCTCCCCGGAAACCCGGCTTTACGCCGTAGAGCCGGAAGGGTATGACGATCTCTACCAATCCCTCCAAGCAGGCACTCATCGGAGCATCACGCCCTCACAGCCTTCCATCTGCGATGCACTACTCCTGCCACGAACGGGAAAGCTCACCTTTCCCATCCTGCAGTCATCCCTTTCGGGAGGACTGACCGTCACCGATCAGGAAATACAACAAGCCATGCGGTTTGCGTTTGAACATCTCAAGCTGGTGGTGGAGCCGGGCGGCGCGGCGGCCTTGGCGGCGCTTTTATCAGGCCGCCTGGATTGTCAAGGGAAGCCCGTCGGCATTGTTTTATCCGGTGCGAATGTGGATGACGCGCGCTTTGCTGAATGGATTCAAGCCGGTAACCCACTTGCATTAAACGCGTGCCCGGCAAGCTGAGACCATTAAAAGACCAACCATCCGGCGGGCTGGCTTTCAATACCATAAAGAACCTATACTAATATGCAAGATGTCTATCGTTTCGCTTAGATGCAAAGCACAGACAGGCCCAAGAATCCCCGTCACTTTGACGCAACCAGGACAGCATGCGCTTCATCGTATTGCCCAATGGAGGAGTCAACCCCATGAAATCCGAGATCTCTCTGTTACTTTCCGTGTGGTTCGCTGTCTTTTGCATCAGTTCTGCCTGGGCAGGAGGCACCAACAGCGTGTTTCTACGCCTGGAGAATATGGTGCAGGAAATGGAGGGAAGTCGCTACTTATCTCCGGAGGAAGCAAACGCCTGGAGACTGGAAATTAAAACCCTCCGTGACAAGGTGGATGAACGCATTAAAAAGAATGGCGGCGGGATGAACCGGCACCAGGACAAGGATTTATACGACGAAATTGATACCGAAGGTAAAAAAATCTTTTCGTTGTACCAGCATTACAAGCAATCCAAACCTAGGCGATAATCCCTGTAATTACTCGTCGCTCCGGGTGACAACCCCAACCAAGCTAGAGCCTAAACGCTCAACCCGATGCTGAATTGAACGAATTTGCGTCTCATCATAGCCGTTTTCCACCATTAAAAGCAACGCGTCCGTATAACTCAATAACACGGCGGCATCCGGCGCTTCCAGGAACGGCGGCGCATCCACCAGAACCCAGTCGTAACTGGCTTTCAACGTTTCAATCAGGGCACCAAACCCCTTGCAATTTAAAAACTCAAACGTGTCATTCAGGGATAGCCCGGCATTCACAAAATGCAGATTCGGATGAAACGCAGAGTGAATGGCAGCATGCTCGATGATGGGCAATAAATCATGAACCTGAACCTGCTCACGGCGGGACAGCGCTTCCGAAAGACTATTGATCAATTCAGGCAGGCTTTTTTCATAGTTCAAATTGTGGTTGAAAACTTCATGCAAATGCGGCTTCCGTAAATTGGCATCGACCAGAATAACCCGATCACCGCTTTGCGCTAAACAAAACGCAAGATTTCCCAAAATCCAGGATTTTCCGTCATTTTGTAATACAGAGGCTGCAACCAGGGCCTTTTTCCCACTCGCTTCTCCAAGATGTTTCAGGTTAGATGCCAGCTCCCGGTAGGCGTTCGCAAGTTTCGGCGCAACATCGGGCATTGTCATTTCCAATTTTTTTTCATCTCGGAATGTTTGCCATGTTGATTTCGGAAGCCAGGGCAGCACCGAAAGAACCGGCGGGTTCTTCAATGGCTTTAAACGCCGCCCAATTGGCTCAGGAAATGCTGACGGATCTTTTCTTGCCTGGACACAAGCCGCTGATAACCCAAAACCTGCTGCAGCCGCAAGTAAAACCAGATGCAGTCTGGTTGGGAACACAGGAGCAGCCGGTAAATTGGGTGGATCAATCACATGGGCCGTCTGCCAAGCGGAATCTTTTAAAATCTGCAGGTCGGAAAGTTCCTCTTGCAAGCGCCGCAGGATGTTTTCCTGACTCTGCCGCTCCAGAAGCAAACGAGCATATTCAAGCTGACGCTTCGGTAAAGCTTGCAATGTTTTACGCATATTTTGCGCTTGTCGTTTAGTCGCAGCCAGCTTGCTCTTTAAAGCGGGAATATCCGATTCAATTGCGGCCAAACGGGAAACCAGAGCGATACGAACAGGATCTTTAATGCGTTGCGGGGGCGTTACCAAAGTTTCCCCAACATTCACCAAGTTCCTGTCCGCAATTTGACGTTTCAGCGTATCCACTTTTTCTTGGAGACGTTGTAGCTCCGGATTATTTTCGCCCAAAACAAGCAGTTTGGACTGGTATTCCTTATCTGCTTCATATAAATCCCGCTGAAGAGCGTCCAATTCGGCATCCTGTCCTAAAGCAACCGCCTGAATTGCCGTGTCCAAACCATTTTGCTTGAGCCGAAGCTGACGGTGCAATTCGGCGGATTCCACTTTTTTCCCCGCGAGATCCGCCTCAATTGTTTTTATGGATGCCTCCAGCACGGCCAACTGCCGGATTTTTTCCCGGTTTTCCTCTGGCAAATCAACAACGCCATAACGCTCCTGATATGTACGCAACGTTCCATCCGCCGTAGCCACCGCCTGCTCTACCTCTGCCACATGGGTCAGAAGGACTTCCTTCTGATGCAAAAACGCCGTATCCATAATTTCGGAAACAAAGGCCAGATAACTGTCCAGATAGGCTTGCGCGATCTGCCGGGCTAATGCTGGTGTGGAAGCTTGGGCGGAAAACTCGATGAAATCACTGTCTTTAATGTTTTGTGCGGAAATGACACGTTGCCGGAAATCATCCACAGACATCACAGGTAGGCCTACTTTTTGCTGTTTGAGTCGCTGAAAAGTCTTTTCCGCAATCAGCCGACTTTTTAGCAAGCCTTCATGATTTCGGCGTAGCACAGCTCCCACGGCTTCTTCCTGTCCCAAAGCTACGCCAGAGAACCCCGAAGGCAACAGCAGCAAAGTCCCCGTGGAGCGATAGGTTTCCGGGTAAAACAAAGCGCCGCCGACACCTGCCAGCAGCGACACGCATAGCGTAACGCTGAGGGTAATGCCCCATTTTGATTGAGCAAGCTGTGAAAACGGGTGGGAATAACGACTCATGGTTCCGCTTCGATTGGGCAACCGGGACAATGCACCAGCAATCTTCCTCTGGCCAAGTCATCGGGCAATGGACTGCCTTTCCATTAAAGCCCGTCAGCCAGTTCGCCCGTATCGTGCCGAAAGCGGAATTCCGGAGTCCGTGCATACTGCGAAAGCAGTATCGCACTCGCCAATGAATGGTTGTGGATATCTCTTAAAATGTCGCCTCTTGCCGTCACTATCGCACAAAGTATAAATATGAGAAAAATTCTCATTTACAAGAGAGCACTTCTTCGTTTTAATAACTCATGAGAATTTTTCTCAATTAGGCTGTGAAGCAAAAACTGCTTGCTTGTGCGGTTTCATAACGTTCAGAACTGGAATACCAATGCTTACCTATGCTCTCAACTCACCCAAACGCCACACGATAGCAACACTAGGAAAATCGGTCTACATACCATCCACAGTCACCTATTCACAGGATGCTCAGCCAACCGTAACCGGCGACACCTTTCAAATCCGATTTGGACACAAACCAACAGAAAAAACACACAACGAAGTAGCAGATCCGCCACTGTATTTACACCGCATCCTCGCCAAAGACTTCGGCCCCAAAGTATCCCCCGCCTACACGGAGTATGTTGAAGAGCAGCTGAAGCGATGGCCCACGGGATTTGAAAAGCAGCTCCGCTTTAACCCGGATGCCAAGATATCGGCCCCCGTGCTAGATGTAAAGCATTACCGGGATGCCAAAGGGAACATCTACACCACGGAATTACTACTGGATGTCAGCCAAAGCAACTTTCGCGATCCTGAACGCAAAAAGTTACGACTATTTCCAGGACATCATGTCCTCATCCTGCTCCCTGGCGTTGAGGAAACCTATACGCAGGATGAGGAAATGCCGGACGGTCGGATAGTCTCCACCGAATACGTCGCCAAAAAAGGGCGATGGTTTTCCATTGCCTCCCCCAGCACGGGAGAGGATGGGAGTGGCCGTCAAATTCGCCTGTTTATCCGGCGCTACATTCCAGAAGGAATTGAGGATACCAAACAGCTGGTTTCCCAATATGCTTCCGAACTATCTCCCGGCGATACCGTAGAGCTGATGGGGCCATGCACTAATGACTTCTTAGGACCTGAAACACCCGACATTCCCATTGTGTGCCTGGGTGTCGGCACCTCGGTTGCGCCATACCGCGCCATGTTTCTGGAGCGATTTAAAAACCAGCGAAACATGGGCGCATTCGGAGATGCTTTCCTAGGGATGGGTTACGCCACCCCCGATCTCGCTTATGCCAGCAAGGAATTCCAAACATTCGCCAAGAATCCTGAAAACAAGTTCCAATTCAAAGCCGCGTACAGCCGAAGCCCTCAACATCCCAGGAAACATGTGACGGATCTTGTCCGGGAAAACATAGACACCCTGCTCAACATCCTCAAACAGCCGAATGCCCGCATGTATATTTCCGGCTTTTCCGGTCTGGATGAGCAAATCGAAGCGGAGTTGCTTCAAGCCGCAAAGCCCGAAGAACGCAAAGAGGTTCAAGCGCTCATCCAGCGACTCAAGGACGAAGGCCGCTGGCGCGTGGAAAGCTCGTCCGTACCTGCCACCGCTCGCAATGGCGGGGCCAGACACGCCAAAACCGTGTAATCTAAACTTAGCAAAACTAGAGTCTGTCGGCAGCGCTCCCCTACAAAGGGGATAGGGCAAGCCGTACATCCTTCCTTATCGGGAGGATATGAATGCTTCCAGACACAAACCGGGATTAAGGTACAATAGGGTCAGTATGTAAGGGATGTCCCCATGACACAAGCAAGCAACGGTAGCGACAACCGCAAAAAATGGCTGATTGGCTGCAGCGGCTGCCTGATTGTACTGGTCCTGCTGGTCGTCGGCATTATTGCCCTGGGCAAGTTGGGGTTTGATTACGTGAAACAAGCCAGCGACAGCACCACTCAGGAGCTGCTGGGGAAAAATTACAAACCGCCTGCAAACTACACCACCCTTGGTCTTCCAATGGGCCAAAAGGATTTTCAGCGGCTCATCGTCATGATGAACGCTCAAAACGGCACAATGCTCATGGTGGTAGATACAGACATCTCTCCCGAAACGGAAAAAATGCTGAAACAAGGCGATCCCAAGCAATTTGCCGCCTTAATCGAGCAGGTGGGCCGTAAAGCTACCAGCGGTGCTGAAAAAAGCAATACCTCGCTGGATATGAAGGACTTCCGGATAGATAAAGTCCGCACCATTCAGCTTGAGAGCGGTAAAACATTCCCGTTATGCACGGCTAAAGCCTATGATAAGAAAAAAGGCATTTATCGCCCCGTGGCCATTGCTTTATTGCCACAATCCACCAAGCGGCTCGTCGCAATCATCGGGCTAGATCCCCGGAACACTTCCAGTGATCCAGAGGCCAAATTCCAAATGGCCTACGGCAATTTAGAACAGGAACTGTTAAAACTCATCCGGGAAAGCGAACTGGACGACCGACTTCTGTAAGTGACATTTGGCGCAATCGCCATTTCCCATGGCTATGCAAGTCCTGGAAGCAGATCTTCCCATTCGCGCAACAGCCGAGTTCCGGAAAAACGATGCCCTTCAAGCTCCAGCAGGAAGGTTTTAACGCGTCTGCCTTCCGGCTGCCCTCTCATAAAACCGCCAATCAGGCCATTTTTAGCCACAATTCGGTGGCAGGGCGCAATAATGGGGATTGTATTTCGGCCCAGCGCGCCACCAATCGCCCTCGGCGCTTGCGGCATCCCTAATTCCGCTGCCAACCATTGATAGCTGTATACCTTCCCGTACGGAATCTCTCGCAAACGACGCATGACCCGCGCCCGCAAATGCGTTTCAGGCACCGAATAGTCAATCGGCAAGTCAGCAAAGTCAACTTTTTCGCCGTTAAAATACCGTTCCAGCAAGCTGGCCGTCTGACGCTCCAACGCCGTCTTCGGGGAACGTTCCGTTGGGCAAGCATCTCCGTGAAAATCAACCGAGACAATCGCCTCATCATTGGTCGTTACAGACCAATACCCCACCAAGGGCAAATG
>DATNQC010000459.1:0-2346 GCA_036702885.1 Oculatellaceae cyanobacterium
TATTTGATTGCACCAACGCACCCGCTTAGGGAAGGTTGGATGGATGGTTCTCCAGTCCGCGCTGGAGATGACCCTTGAACCCTCATGCAGCCATACGGGATTCCGTATGCGATGCGGTGCTGCTTGGGGGAGGAAGGGACGGCGGCAATGGACAACACCGCCACGGTAAGCCCTGTACGGCCTGCCAGCCCAACAAGCGGCAGGAGAAGGCAGGGATGGGGTTGTTTAAAAAGGGGAAAGTGTGCCATTTTGGATGGTATGCGCGTACCCATTATAGGTTTGTAAAAAGAAGCCGGATTTACTCCGTTGGAGTGATCCGGCTTTTTTGCTTTTCCCCTTTCCGATTGCATATAATAAAACTAACAATAATGCGGACGGAAAGGGGGATTAAAATGATAAAGGAGGTAAATAAGATGCTTGAACAGCTGGACAAAGATATTGAGGAATGCTGGAGGGAATACGCGGATGCACCAAAATTGTCTGATGAAGAAATCAAAAACATTATAAAAGATGCGAGGAGGATCGCTTGCGGCGAAAAGAAGGTGCTTAACAATGAGGGTAGTCATTGACACAAGCACCTTCATCAAGGCCATCTTGGAAAGAGATCGCATTGCCTGGAATTGTATCCGAAACCTGATGGTTTCGTCATTTATTTTAATGAACCGTGAAATGGCAAAAGAACTTTTTGTTGCAATTTATCAAGTTGCAGGCAGAAAGGGAAAGAACCCATTGCCTGCATTCAGAATTGCATCGTCTATATTGCTGTATGTGATTCCAGTTGAAACGGAAACGAAATTCCCCTGGTGTTCCGATCCGGATGATGCCATGTTTGTCGAATGCGCCATTGATGGGAAAGCTGATTTGGTCATATCAAATGATCACAGCCTGACCGGCATTAAGGAATATGTTGTTGATGAACATGCAATGAAATTGATCTGCGGCATTAAATTTGTGACACCAGCGGAATATCTGAAAATGCATACTGGCTAAACGGAAGCGTGTTTGCCTTACATGAGGTAAAGACGTTTTTTGTTTTTTAAAAGAGGCGTGTTTGCCCGCAAGGGGCGGACACGCCTTTTTGCGTTTTTGGGAGGGGTTTCCAGTGGATTTGAAATACCTTCTATGGCTTTGGTTGGCGCTCCCTGTGGTAATCGGGGCTTACCCGACTATCAAGGGAGTTATTGATATTTACAAGGATTTAAAGGAGGAGAATGAACGATGACTGTTGCCACGATTCCGGCGGAAATCAAGACCAGCGAAGAGGCGGTGAAAGTTGCTCAAGAAATTGAACGGCTTGAAGCCGTCGTCAAGGCGATGAAAGAGTCGCTGAAAAAATTCGTGGAAGAGACCGGCCAGCCGGTGGAGACGGTCGATCAGGTTTGGTGGTGGGTAGAAAGTGAGACATGGAAATTCTCACCTGAAAAGCTCAAGGAACTGTGTCAAGAAATTGCCATTGAGGGGCACAATCCCTGGGACCTTTTGAGCATAACGGCGGCCAATCTCAAGAAAATTGGCTGGTCGGATGAAGCGTTGTCCCGCTTTGGGGAAAAGCGGGTCACGAAAAGCTTTCGTGCAGTGAAAAAGAAAGGGAGCGGAAAAAAATGACCTTGCAAAAGGCCATTGAAATGTACCTTTCCACCTGCTACAGGCAGGAACGGAAATTCACGGTGATTTTCCGGGGGCAGGATACCGCCTACGGTGCGAACTTGCAGATCGCCCTCCGGCAGGCTGTGTTGCTATCGTTCATGCAGCTGTACAAGTCCGGGAGATTTTTCCCGGTCTATGTCAAGGAAAACAAGACCTCCCGTATTATCTGTCGATTGGAGAATCGGGAGAAAATCTTGGAACTGGCTGAAGAGTTTTTCGACCTACAGCTCAAAGATAAAGAACAGGTGTCCTTGGTGGGGTGATCTCGATGGATCTCCGTCCCATTGCCTTGACCGGAAAAGCGCGGGCAGGCAAGGATACCGTAGCGAGTTATCTCGTGGAGCGGTACGGTTACTACCGTGCCGCGTTCGCTGACGACATGAAGGCGTTCGCCAGGGAAATTTTTCCCTGGCGATTTGCTCACGGTCGAAAAGACCGCGAGTTCCTTCAGTCGTTCGGACAAAAGATGCGGGAAATCGATCCGGACGTGTGGATCCGGCGGTTGTTCCTCGGGTTGGATCCGCTGATGGATCACGGCGTTGTCCCGGTCATCACCGACCTGCGGATGCCGAACGAATATGAGGCATGCCGTGTTCGGGGATTTGTCATCATCCGGATTGATGCGGATGACGAAATCCGCAGGAAACGGATGATTGAATGCGGGGATGTGTTCCGGAACGAAAACATCAACCACAAGAC